>JBGOST010000394.1:0-3270 GCA_041476125.1 Usitatibacter sp.
CGGCACGCCATCGGCCCATGGCGGCGTCGCCGCGAAACGCAGGAGCGCGCTCGATGCGGACGCGTTCGCGCCGAACCTCGCCTCGGCACCCGCATGGGCGAAAGCGACGTCACTGCCGAGCACCGCGCCCGCATGCGCCTTGATGCGATCGCCGCCGAGCAACTGCGAGCGCACCGCGGAGAGTTGCGCGTCGAAGCGGTTCTCGAGCTGGCGCGACCAGTCGACCACCGGCGCGGGGATGATGCGGTGGATGGCCTCGGTCACCTGCCGTCCGAGCGCAGCGGGCCCGCGCACGCCCGCCGCGAGCTCGAGCGTCTGGAAGAACCCCGGTCCGCGGTCGTGGAGCGCGGCCGAGGCGAGCAGGCGCGCGACGGGGGAGCGATCGCTCACCCCACTCTCCCAATGTTTGGCCTCGGGCGTGTAGACCTCGTGCACCAGTCCCCACTCGAGCCTTTCGTCGACGCGCGCGAGGCGCACGCCGCTCGAATACCAGCGGTCGGTCCCGAAGACGACGTCGTTGTCGACCTGCAGGTACCAGCGGGCGTCCTCCGCGGCGGCGGCGGTGGCTGCGAAGGCCAGGAGCACGGCGGCCGCCGGTCGCCTCAAGCCGCGTCCTTCCATCGATAGCCCATCCCGTAGACGGTCTCGATGGCGTCGAACGCGGGGTCGACCGCGAGGAACTTCTTGCGGATGCGCTTCACGTGCGAGGTGATGGTGCCGTCGTCGACCACCATCTCCGCATCGCGCATGAGCTGCTCGCGATCCTTCACGTGGCCGGGATGGCGCGCGAGCGAGTGCACCATCCAGAATTCGGTGACGGTGAGATCCACGCCCTGCTCGTTCCACTTGGCGCTCATGCGCTGCGCATCGAGGGCGAGCTTGCCGCGGCGCACCACGTCCGCGGCGAGGGCCGGTTGCGCGCTCGCCTCGACGCGGCGGAAAAGCGCGGCGATGCGCGCCAGCAGGTGCGGCAGGCTCACGTCCTTGGTGAGGTAGTCGTCGGCGCCCAGCCGCAGCCCCGACACGATGTCGAAGTCCGAATCGCGCGCCGAGAGAAAGATGATCGGCAGCAAGGCGCTCGCCGCCCTCAGGTCCCGGCACAGGGCGAAGCCGCCGTCGATGTCCGCTCCCAGCCCGATGTCGATGATTGCCAGCTCGGGGAGGCGCGCCGCGAGCGTGCGCGAGGCGCTCTCGCGGTCCCCGAACGCCGCGACCTCGTAGCCGGCGCGCGTCAACGCGTCGACATAGTTCTGGCGGATCGTGGGGTCGTCCTCGACGAGTGCGATGCGGCGGGCCATGGACGGATTATGCCGAAGCCGTCGCTCCCGCGTAGGCGGGAGCCCCGCCAAATGCGCGATGTCATTTTCCCGCCACATTTCTTCGCCGCTCTTCCCCCTTTGCGTCCGCGCGCAGCCAGCGCGCGCGCGCGAAATGACGTTGCCCACTCTCATCGGGCAGAAAAGGGAAGACCCCCATGGCCGCAGGCAAGACACGCAAGTTACCCCTGGCGGGGATCGTCGAATTTCTCGAGCTGGGCGCCAACGCATTCGTCAGCGGGCTCGTGGTCGCCATCGCGCTCGCCGTCATCACGCTGGCGCTCGCAACGGGAGCGCAGGCGGCGAGCCTGAACGATGCGAAGACGGGAGCGTTGCTCCTGCGCACCGGCGCCGCGGGCGACTACGCCGTGGCGCCGACCCTCGAGACCGAGGTCGCGATCCAGGTGAGCGGGGTCGTCGCCCGAACGCGGGTGAGCCAGGTCTTCCACAACCCGGGCGCGGACTTCGTCGAGGGCGTCTACGTCTTTCCGCTGCCCGAGAATTCCGCGGTCGACCACCTCTGGATGAAGATCGGCGAACGCACGATCGAAGGCGTGATCGAGGAAAAAGGAGCGGCCCGCCGCACCTACGAGAGCGCGAAGCGCGAGGGCCGCAAGGCCGCGCTCGTCGAGCAGCAGCGCCCCAACATCTTCACCAATTCGGTGGCGCACATCGGCCCCGGCGAGCAGGTGCGCGTCACGATCGAGTACCAGCAGACCCTCGCGTACTCCGACGGCGAGTACCGGCTGCGATTTCCGCTTGCCATCACGCCGCGCTATGTCCCCGCGGCGCGCGAGGCCTTGCCCGACGAGCCCAAGGCGCTCGAGGCGATCGCCGCCAAAGCCGTCGAGGATGCCCTGCTGCAACCCACTTACGCGCTCTCGCGCCGCGGCGGGTTGGTAAATCCGGTCGACATCGCGGTCGTGATCGACGCCGGCGTGGCACTCGCGAAAGTCGAGAGCTCGTATCACGAGTCGCGGATCGAGAAGCAGGCGGGCAATCGCGTTGCCGTCTTCCTCGCCAGGGAGCAGGAAGAGGCCGACCGCGATTTCGAGCTGGTGTGGCAGATCCAGCCCGCCGCGGCACCCCAGGCCGCGATCTTCACGCAGTCGTTCCTCGGCAGCGCCTACGCGCTTCTCATGGTGGTGCCGCCGCAACCCAACGCCGCCGAGGCCAAGGCGTTCCAGCGCCTCCCGCGCGAGATCATCCTTATCGCCGACACCTCGGGCTCCATGCAGGGCGCCTCGATGGAGCAGGCGAAGCAGGCGCTCGTCTATGCGCTGGGCACGCTCACCGAGCGCGATCGCTTCAACGTGGTCGAGTTCAACTCGGTGACGAACCACCTCTTCGACGAGGCGCTCCCCGCCACACGCGACAACGTGCAGCATGCGAAGCGGTGGGTGGGGAGCCTGAATGCCGCGGGCGGGACGGAAATGGCGCCCGCGCTCACTTTCGCGCTGGACGGACGCGAGACGCCCGGCTTCCTGCGGCAGGTCATCTTCATGACCGATGGCGGCGTCGAAAACGAAGAGCAGCTGTTCAAGCTGATCGCCTCGCGCCTCGGAGCATCCCGGCTCTTCACCGTAGGCATCGGCTCGGCTCCCAACGGCCACTTCATGACGCGCGCCGCGCAGTTGGGCCGCGGGACCTTCACCTATATCGGCGACGTGCGCGAGGTGCAGGAGAAGATGACGCGCCTTTTCGCCAAGATCGAGGCGCCGGTGCTGCAGGATGTATCGGTGCGCTTTGCCGACGGCACGCCGGTGGAGACCTTCCCCGCGCGCGTGCCCGATCTCTACCTCGGCGAGCCCATCGTGGTCTCAGCCGCGGCCGCCCGATTCGCGAGGACCGTGATCGTCTCCGGGAAGCGCGGCGACCAACCCTGGAGCGTGGCGCTCACGCCGTCGCCGGCAACCGAGGCGACGGGCGTGGGCGCCCTCTGGGCCAGGGCGAA
>JBGOST010000395.1:0-3269 GCA_041476125.1 Usitatibacter sp.
CGAGCGCATCCTTCCAGGCCGCATTGAAGGTCTTCGCCTGTCCGGAGCGATCGAAATAGTCCACAAGGCTCGCGCTTTGCAGGAGATCTTTCTTCGCCTTGGTGCGCTCGGATACTGGGCGCTCTCCGTACACGATCAACTTGTGGACTGCATAACGCTCGGGGGCGGGCAGGTTCACGGTGCAGGCGCCTGCGTTGCTGAAGACACATCCTTGGGTCGTGCCCTTCATGGAGAATTCGTCCTTCGGATTGCGGTACTGGGCGCCCGCGCGCCCGTCAAATTCGGTGAGCGGCAACAGCCCCATTTCCAGGGATTCCAATGCCCCGTGAACGTCGATCTTCAGGTTGGCCGGCAGCGCAATGGACACGTTCTTGCCGGCGTGCGCAAAGTCGACGTCCAGCGTCGCGGATCCGTCGCTCCAGCGCACGCCCAGCATGTTTCCGTACGCGATGAATGCGTGAGTTCCCACCAGGACGCCCCCAGCCCGAAAGAACCCGTAATCGGACAGCCGCTTGATGATCCTGAAATGCTTGGGTGCGGTAGGAGCGGCACCCAATGCGATGGCCGCCTGTGCGCCGGGAGCAAGCGGCTTTCCGCGACGCGAATTCCTGAACCGCTCGACCAACGCGCGAACGCGAGCGTCGTCCGGCCCCACATATGACATCCGCACTTTGTCGCCTTCACGAAAGGCAAAGTACCAGTCGTCCCTCCCCTTGCGGGAAAGCTTCTGGAAACTACCGACCAGACCCGAAATCGCGCTGCTTGTCTCGAACGCTCGGGTTTGCTCCGCGAGCTCGGCGTAGGCGGTCTGGGCGGAGAGTGGAAGCTCGACATAGCGCATGGTTGCTAAACAATATACTATCTTGTTTAGCAACTTTCAAGGACCCTCTCCCCGGCCCTCTCCCAAGGGAGAGGGAGAAAATCAGTTCAGCGCGTACTGCTCGAGCATGCCGCGGATTTGCGCCGGCGGGCAGTGCATGACGGCATCCAGGATCGAAAGCCCCGGGACGAATGCGCCGACGCCTTGGGAATACGCCGGAAAACGCGACTCGATGAAGCGCAGCTCCACGCCGGCGGCGCGAAACGCCGCGGGGTCGTAGAGCGCACGACCGCCCGGCAGGTTCACATAGATGGTCGCGGCTTCTCGCCGGCAAATGTCGATGATCCGGGCCTGGCCCTTGAGCGCGTCGTTGGCGTAGCCCCGCGAAGTGTCGACGACGTCGCGCCGCAGCCCGAGGTATTCCATGACGAGCCGCACCGAGCCGCGCGCAAGATCCGCGATCGAGTCGCTCGCCGACGAAAGCACCGCATCCAGGAGCCGCAGCCCGTCATCGCGGTGCGCCGCCGCCTTGTAGGCCTGCTCGAAGGTCGCGCGCATCTTGCGCTTCCACCGCTCCCCCGGCATTTCGAACTTGATGTCCTTGATCGGCGCGAACGGCGAGGCGCCCGAGAGCGGCACCGTGAAATAGCGCGGGCTTCCCGCGAGCAGCAGCCGGTTGCGGTTGATCCAGCCGTTCTTGATGAAATTCACGTCGTCGTAGAAGACGAACTTGTCGGCGGCGTGGATGAGGTGGAAGTAGCCGAGGTAGGGAAACAGGTACGGCTGCATGATCGCGAGCTTCATGCCCTGCGCGCTTCGGCCACGCGGGCGATGACGCGGTCGGCGTCGCGCAGGTGCATGTTGGCCGACATCGGCAGGCACAGCACGCGGCTCGCCGCCGTGCGCGCCACCGGCAGGTTCGCGTGCGCGGCCGACGGCAGGTCCTTGTACATCGGGAAATCGCTGATGAGGGGATAGAAGTAGCGCCGCGTGTAGATGTTGGACTCCTGCAGCTTCTCGTACAGGGCGTCGCGGCTGATCGGGAAATCCGGCATCACCATGACGGGGAAATAGCCGTGGTTCGGCGTCCACTGCGTCATCGGCGCCACGCACTGGATGCCCTTCATGCCTGCGAGGCCCTCGCGATACCGGGTCGCGATCGCCTTGCGCCGCTCCACCGCGTCCTTGAGGCCCTTGAGCTGCAGCAGGCCGAGGGCCGCGTTGAATTCGCTCATCTTGCTGTTGATGCCCGCCGAGACCACCGTGACCTCGTCCTCGAAGCCGAAGTTGCGCAGCTTGTCGATACGCTCCTTCATCGCCGCGTCCTGGCTCACGATCGCCCCGCCCTCGAAGGTGTTGAACACCTTGGTCGCGTGGAAGCTCAGCATCGAAAGGTCGCCGAACGAGAGCAGGCTCGCCGAGGCGCTGCGCACGCCGAACGCGTGGGCCGCGTCGTAGATCACCTTGAGCTTGCGCGCCTTCGCGATCGCCTGGATGCGCTCCACGTCGCACGGGTGCCCATAGCAGTGCACGGGCATGATGGCCGTGGTCCGCGGGGTGATCGCCGCCTCGATCCTGCCCGGGTCGAGGTTGAGCGTGACGGGGTCGATGTCCACGAACACGGGGTCGATGCCGCGCCACAGGAGGGAATTCGCCGTGGCGACGAACGAGTACGGCGTGGTGATGACTTCGCCCGAGATCTCGAGCGCCTGGAGCGACACCAGAAGCGCGTTGGTGCCGTTGCTGAAGAGCGACACGTGCTTCACGCCCAGGTAGTCGCAAAGGGCGCCCTCCAGCTCCTCGTGGAACGGGCCGCAATTGGTGAGGATCTTCGATTGCCAGATCCGCTCAAGGTACGGGAGGAACTCCTCGAGGGGAGGAAGCGTGGGCTGGGTGACGTAGAGGGGCTTGTCCTGGCTCATTGAGGCCGGACGACGCCGATGATCCTCACCGGGAGGATCGTCTCAGCTTCTTGAAAAGCCGTTGTTGCTCGACGAGTCCCGACTGCCGCTCGCGATAAGGGGGCATGGGAACGCTGAAGATATCCGCGATGATTCTCCGACACTCGTCGTCCGTCATTGAGCGCAGCCGCGCACTGCGCTCCTCGTCGAGCACCTTGCTGGCGACGCGCCAGGCTTCGACGCGGCGCAGGATGTCGTTCTTTTCGCGGTCGCCCATGGTGAAATTATACCGCGACCGACCCCCTTCCCGGCCCTCTCCCAAGGGAGAGAGAACTGCGACCGGCATTGTGTTACAAGCTGATTTGGAGGCGCATCAATTGGGCACTCTCACCATACGACTCGACAACAAGCTCGACCGGGAGCTCACGCGCCTGGCCAAGCGATCCGGCCTGACTAAGAGCGAGGTCGCGCGCGCGGCCCTTCGCAGGCATCTGGTCACCCAGCGGTTCCGGGCGCTGCGGAGCGCGGCCATGCCATACGCGGCAACC
>JBGOST010000396.1:0-3254 GCA_041476125.1 Usitatibacter sp.
CACGTGCGGCCCGCGGCACAGGTCGATGAAGTCGCCCTCGCGGTAGAGGCTGATGTTCTCATTTGCGGGTATGCCAGAAATAATTTCGGCCTTGTACTTCTCGCCGATCGACTCGAAGAACTTCACCGCGTCGTCGCGCTTCCACTCCTCGCGCGCCACGGGAAGGTCCTTCTTCGCGAGCTCCCCCATGCGCTTCTCGATCGCCGCGAGGTCCTCGGGCGTGAAGGGACGCTTGTACGAGAAGTCGTAGTAGAAGCCGTTCTCGATCACCGGGCCAATCGTCACCTGGGCGTCGGGGAAGAGCTCCTTCACCGCGTAGGCGAGCAGATGCGCGGTCGAGTGGCGGATGAGGTCGAGGCCCTCGGAGTCCTTGTCGGTGACGATGGCGAGCTTCGCGTCGGCGGCGATCCTGTGGCTCACGTCGACCAGCATGCCGTCGACCTTTGCGCCCAGCGCGGCCTTGGCGAGTCCCGGCCCGATGGAAGCGGCGACTTCTCCCACCGTGACGGGTTTCTCGAATTGCCGGACCGAGCCGTCCGGCAGCGTGATGGCGACCATGTGTTTCCTCTTTGCCAAATGAAAAAGCGCGGACGAGCCGCGCTTTTCATCTCAAAACGACGTGCGGACCCGCCTTTACGGATTTCCTCGGGAGAACTTCGTAGTTGGCGGTCTCATAACCGGGGGCCCTTTCGCACGCCGTGAATTATAGCGAAGACATCATAACATCGGGCGTTTGCCCCTGCCGGCGCGTGGCCGCGGCGAGGATGCCGGGAAGTGTTGTCGGATCGAGGGGCTTCACGAGGTGGCTGTCGAAGCCGGCGTGGAGCGACTTGCGGCGGTCTTCCTCCGTGCCATAGCCCGAGAGCGCGATGATGTAGGTGTCGGTCATGCCGAGCTCGCCCCGCATGCGGGCGGCGATCTCGTGCCCGCTCAATCCCGGCAGGCCGATGTCCATGAAGATCAGGTCGGGCTTGTATTCCACGGCGGCCTTCAGGGCGCCGTTGCCTTCGTGCGCCTGGCACGTCTGCTGCCCGAGGAGCTCGAGCATCATCGCGAGCGTCTCGGCGGCATCGACGTTGTCGTCCACGATGAGCACGCGCCTGGGCGCGCAAGCGTCGGAGAGCGCCGCGGCAGCGCGGGCCGGGACCGGTTCGGTGTCGGAGCGCATGGCGCGCGGCAGGCGGATGGTGAACGTACTGCCCTTGCCGAGCCCGTCGCTCGTGGCCTCGACCGTTCCGCCATGGCGCTTCACGAGATCCCGCACGAGCGCCAGGCCAATGCCCAGGCCCTTGCGGATGCGCTCGGGTGACTCGTCGACCTGCACGAACAGGTCCCACACCTGCGCGAGCTTGTCCGGGGCGATGCCGATGCCGTTGTCGCGCACGCGGATGATCGCTTCGCCGAGCTGGCCTTCCGCGGAAACCTCGATGCGCCCCTTGCTTTCGGTGTACTTGCACGCGTTGAGGATGACGTTCTCGAGGATCTGCTGCAGCCGCACGCGGTCCGCGACGATCCGCAGCGGCTCCTGCGGAAGCTTCACGCTCACCTCGTGCGCGCCGATCTCGATCTGGCCCTGGCACGACTCGAGCGCGTTGCGAATCTCGACATTGACGTCGAGCGTCTCGCGGCGCAGCTCGATCGCCCCGCGCGTGATGCGCGAGATATCCAGCAGGTCCTCGACCAGGCGCGTCATCTGCGCCACCTGGCGGTCCATCGTCTCGAGCAGCGCCCTCGAGCGCTGGGGCTCGACCGCCTGGGTGCGCAGCATGTGGAGCGCGGCGCGCATGGGAGCGAGCGGATTGCGAAGCTCATGCGAGAGGGTGGCGAGGAACTCGTTCTTGCGCCGGTCGGCCTTCTGGATCTCCTCGTAGAGCATGCAGTTGTCGAGCGCGCTGGCCGCTCGCCCGACGAGGCTGTCGGCAAGCGAGAGTTCGGCTCCCGAGAGGCGCCGGCGCGACGGGCCCAGGGCGAGCAGCAGCGCCCCGCGCACCTTGCCGCGCGTCACCAGTGGAAAGGCGTGGATCTCCCCTTCCGGGGACGCATCGCCATCGGCGGCGACGAGCTGGTCGGACACCCGTGCGGTCGCCTGGGCGACCGCGGCCTCGCGCTGCCGCTCGAGCATCGCGTCGAAAGCACTCCGGCGAGTGCCGAGGTACGTCTCCCACCCCGCCACGCACGAGTCGCGCTGCGCGCGCGCCGCGCCGTCGTCGCCCACCAGGACCACCGCGCAGTAATCGGCGAGGAACGGAACCATGAGTCCCGAGGCGCCTTTCAGGATCGTGTCCACGTCGAGCGAGCTCGCCATGACCTGTGTCGCTTCGGCGAGGAAATGCGCCCGGCGCTGCGAATCCTCGGCCATCGAGCGCGCCGCCTGCTCCTTCACCAGCGCCACGCGCTCGTCGGCCCGGCGCTTCAACTCGGCGTTGAGGCCGTGCAGCTGCACCAGGGCCCGCACCTTGCTGCGCAGGATGTTGGGGACGACGGGCGAGAGGATGTAGTCCACCGCGCCCAGCGAGTAGCCGCGCGCGGTGTGCATCTCGTCGGCGAATGCGGTGATGAAGATGATCGGCGTGTGCGCGGATTTGCGCCGCGCGCGAATCATCTCCGCCGTCTCCAGGCCGTCCATGCCGGGCATGTTCACGTCCAGCAGGATCACCGCGCACTCGTTGTCGAGCAGCCAGCGCAACGCCTCTTCTCCCGAGGAAGCGGTGACGATCTTCTGGTCGAGCTCCTCGAGGATGGTGCGGAACACCACTCTCTTGTCGAGGCTATCGTCGACGATGAGGATGTTGGAGCGCTCCATCGGCGCCGCGCCGAGCGCCTCGTCGATGGGTGCGACCGCGGGAACGTGCGCGCTCATGTCCGGGCCGCCCCTCAGCGTTGCAGCCATGCTTTGAGAACGCTCAGGAGCTGCTCACGGTCGACGGGCTTGGACAGGTAGTCCCAGGCGCCCGCCTCGATGCAGCGCTCGCGGTCGCCCTTCATGGCCTTCGCCGTCACCGCGACGATGGGCACGTCCTTGCCGTTGGGGATCTTGCGGATCTCCTTCATGGTCTCCAGCCCGTCCATCTCCGGCATCATGATGTCCATCAGGATCACGTCGAGCTCGCCTTTCTGCGCGATCGCGATCGCCTCGCGGCCGTTGTCGGCGGTACGGATGTCCATGCCGTAGTCCTCGAGCACCGAGGATAGCGCGAAGATGTTGCGGATGTCGTCGTCGACGATGAGCACGCGGCGCCCGGCGAGCGCCTTGG
>JBGOST010000397.1:0-3253 GCA_041476125.1 Usitatibacter sp.
AAGGACGGCCGGCTCGTGGTCGCCCTCGACGAGCGCGGCGTGGGCAGATTCAAGCGCTTCGAGGACGCCACGCCGCTCGCCGCCAACGAAGTCCTGGTGCGCTACCGCGTGCGCGACGGGCAGCCCAAGCTCGCCACCAACGCGTTCTTCTTCCAGGAGGGGCACGCGCACTTCTACCAGGGGGCGCGTTACGGGGAATTTCGCGCATCCCCGGACGGCGAGGTGATCCTCACCGCGATGCGCGACGCGAATCTCAAGGTCCTCGGCCCGACCCAGCCGTAGCTTGACAATCCCGTTAATGATTGACGCAGAGCGACCATGGCGGAACCGCTGAAGGACGCGCCCCAGGGCTGGCCCCGCATCTCGTCGGCGGCTTTCTACCGCGAGGCTTCGCGCATGATCGACTGGTTGTGCGCCGCATACGGGTTCGAAGTCCGCCTGAAGGTCGAAGGCGAAGGCGGGCGCATCGAGCACAGCGAGCTGACCTACGGCGATGGCCTCATCATGGTGAGCGAGGAGAGGGTGGGCGCGGCCGCGGCGCGCTTCGGCGTGGACACGAAGAGCCCGCTCTCGGCCGGGTGCAACACGCAGGCGATGATGGTGTTCGTGGACGACGTCGACGCCCATTGCGCGCGTGCGCGCGCGGCGGGCGCGCGCATCACCCAGGAGCCGGCGATGCACGATTACGGCGCGGACTATTGGGTGGACCGCAGCTACGGGGCGCTGGACCCCGAAAACCACATGTGGTGGTTCACTCAGCGCATCCGCGGTTGAGGACTGACGATGAAGGATCTCACCCAGGGCCCGATCGGGCGTCACGTCGCCCTCATGGCCTTGCCCATCGCCGCGGGCATGCTGCTGCAGACGCTCTACTACATCGTCGACCTGTATTTCGTCGCCCGCCTCGGGGACGCGCCGCTCGCCGGCGTGAGTGCGGCGGGCAACGTGTTCTTCATCGTGCTGGCACTCACCCAGATGCTGGGCGTGGGCACGGTCGCGCTCATATCCCACGCCGTCGGGCGCAAGGACCGCGAGGATGCCAACCACATCTTCAATCAATCGGTGGTGCTGGCCGCGGTATGCGCGGCCGCCACCCTCGTGGGCGGCTATGGCCTCGCGCCCGCATACATGGAACTGCTCGGCGCCGACGCGGCGACTCGGGCGGCCGGTGTCGAGTACCTGCACTGGTTCATCCCCGGCCTCGCGCTGCAGTTCGCGCTGGTGGTGATGGGTTCGGCGCTGCGCGGCACCGGCATCGTCCAGCCGACGATGGTCGTGCAGGCGCTCACCGTGGTCCTGAACGCGATCCTTGCGCCGGTGCTGATCGCGGGATGGATCACCGGAAAGCCGCTCGGCGTTGCCGGGGCGGGGTTGGCGACGTCGCTCGCGGTCGGCGTCGGAGTCGTGCTGCTCACGATCTATTTCCTGCGCCTCGAGCACTACGTGGCGTTCGACACGAAGCAATGGCGCCCGCGGCTCGCGACCTGGCTGCGCATGCTCAATATCGGGCTTCCCGCGGGCGGCGAGTTCGCGCTGATGGCGGTGTTCATGGGGGTGGTCTACTGGATCATTCGCGACTTCGGCGCCGCGGCGCAGGCCGGGTTCGGGATCGGCGGCCGCGTGATGCAGATGATCTTCCTGCCCGCGATGGCGGTCGCGTTCGCCGCCGCACCCATCGCCGGGCAGAATTTCGGCGCGAAGGATGCGGCGCGCGTGCGCGAGACGTTCCGCGTCTCCGCGATCGCCGGTTGCACGATCATGGCCGCGCTCACCGTGTTCTGCCAATGGGAGGGGGAGCTGCTGGTGCGCGCGTTCACCAACGAGGGGCCGGTGATCGCCGTGGGCGAGGAATACCTGCGCATCATCTCGTGGAATTTCGTCGGCATGGGGATCATATTCACGTGCTCGAGCCTGTTCCAGGCGCTCGGTAACACGTGGCCGGCGCTCGCGAGCACGGCCTTGCGCCTCGTGATCTTCGCCGTGCCGGCGGTGTGGCTCTCGCGGCAACCGGGATTCCAGCTCGCCCACCTCTGGTATCTCTCGGTGGCGACCGTGGTGCTGCAGGCGGTCGTGAGCTACGTGCTCTTGCGGATGCAGTTCCGCGAGCGGCTCAGTCCTGCTTTTGCTTGAGGCGGGTGCCGACCTTCACGATCGCGTTGATCACGGGAATCAGCTCGCCGCCGAGCTCGGTGAGCTCGTACTCGACCGAGGGCGGGGACGAAGGCACGACCTCGCGGGTGACCACGCCCTTTTCCTCGAGGATTCGCAGCCGCGCGGTGAGCATCTTGGGGGAGATGCGCGGAATGTCCCGGCGCAGCTCTCCGAAACGCCGCGGCCCGCCGCTCAGGTTCCAGATCACGTTGGGCGTCCACGCCCCGCCGAGGAGCGACATGCACTCGGTGAGCGGGCACGCCGGCGGGGCGGGCGGGGCCCTGTTCTTGCGCACCTTCAAAGCCATCGCACACTCCTCGAATGCCGGTTACCGGCCGGTTACCGCTTTGTTTAGCTTACACTAAGTTATCAGGTATACAAAGGTAACTCCAGATGCTAACCTGCGTCCTCCCCGAATCCACCCATCAGGAGAAGAACGCATGAAGCTTTATTACTCGCCGGGCGCCTGCTCGCTCTCGCCGCACATCGTCGCCCGCGAATCCGGCATCGCGCTCGAGCTGGAGAAGGTGAACACCAAGACCCACGGGATCAAGGTCGAGGGCGACTACTACGCCGTCAATCCGAAGGGCTACGTTCCGGCGCTGCGGCTGGACGACAGCCAGGTCCTCACCGAGGGCCCGGCGATCGTGCAATACCTCGCCGACCAGAAGCCCGCCACGGGCCTGGTACCGGCGTGCGGCACGATGGAGCGCTATCGCGTGCAGGAGATGCTGGGCTATATCAATTCCGAGATCCACAAGACCTACAGCCCGCTCTTCAACGACAAGACGACGCCCGAAGTGAGGAAGGAGACAGAGGAGTACTTGCGCAAGCGCTACCCGATCGTGGAAAAGCAGCTCGCCGGCAAGTCGTACCTCTTCGGCGACACCTTCACCGTGGCCGATGCCTACCTCTTCACGGTGACCAACTGGGCGCACTACGTGAAGCTCGACCTCTCCGCATTCCCCAACCTGCTCGCCTTCCAGAAGCGCGTGGCCGCGCGTCCCGCGGTTCAGGAGGCGATGAAAGCCGAGGGGCTCATCAAGTAGTCAGATTCGCACCCACGGCAGGAAGAGCGCGTTGTTCGGGCGGTGGACGACCG
>JBGOST010000398.1:0-3251 GCA_041476125.1 Usitatibacter sp.
CGCTCGGTGAAGGAGCTCAACCCTTCGTTCGTGCGCCGGGCGACTTAGCGAGCTTCGCGCGCACGACCGGGCCGGACAGCTCGCGCAGCGCGTCCTTCCCGACCCAGCGGCACGAAGCCTCCTTCGACAGCGCGAGGCGCTTCGCCGCCTTCATCGCCGCCGCGTGAAGCGCGCGATTGCGCCGCCCGATCCCGCGAAGGGCCCAGTTCACACCCTTCTTCACGAAGTTGCGCTGGTCGTGCGCGCCCTTCTCGATCATCGGCAGGAAGGGGAGGAACTTCGCGTCGGGCGCGGTCTTGTCGTGCAGCGCCAGGCACGCCATCAGCACGAAGCCGGCGCGCTTGACGAATTCACGAGGCGAAGCGGACCACTGGCGCGCCTTCTCCCACGCGAACGGCGTGCGGTCGAACAGGTGGAAGCACACCGTGTCGCAGTCGGCCCAGTTCTCGAAGCCGGCGGCCCATGAATTCATCTGCCGCCGCGTGACGAGCTTCGGGTCGTCGATGAGCGCGGCCATCAGGCGAGCCTCGTACCAGCCCGTCTCCCACAGCTCCAGGGCCAGCGCGTGGTCCTTGCCGATCTTTTTCTGCAGCGACAGCATCGTCGACATGCTCACGCCGTAGACGCGCTTCGCCACGATGGCGTAGCGCGCCATTCCCTCGATGTTGCGCCGGGTGCCGCGCCGCTCGAGCCACCGCAGGACTTCGGTCTTGTTCATCCCTTTGCGTCGTTCATCGGGGCTCTCCTTGCCTGACTGCGATCCGTGAAATCCTTCCAAATCAGGTAGAGCATAATAATCCGCCATGATTTTTACCTGCGCCGCGCGCGCCTCCCGCTCGACCAAAGTCGTCCGCAACCGCAAGGGCCATAGCCTCCGGGTGGACATCCACTGCCACTACCTCAATACCGCCGCGGCACAGAAGGTCGCGCACCTGGATCCGTTGCAGCACGAGCCGCACTTCACCTTCGCCAATGCGCTCACCCGCGAGGTCAACGTGAAGCAGATCCGCGACCGGATGCCGAAGCTCTCGGACATCGAGACACGGTTGAGGGACATGGACCGCATGGGCATCGATATCCAGGCGGTTTCGCCGGCCCCCAACCAGACCTACTACTGGACCGAGCCGGAGCTGGGCATCGAGATGGCGCGGATGGTGAACGACCGGCTGGCCGAGATCGTCGCCGCGCACCCGGAGCGCTTCGTCGCCATGGGCACCGTGCCGCTGCAGAATGCCGACCTCGCGGTGATCGAGCTCGAGCGCTGCGTGAAGCGGCTGGGCTTTCGCGGCGTGGAGATCAACCCCAGCGTGAACGGCATGGACCTCACCGACGCGCACCTGGGCCTGGAGAAGTTCTTCGCCAAGGCGCAGGCGCTCGACATCGTCGTCTTCATCCACCCCATCGGCTTCACGCAGGGCGACCGGCTGGTGGACCATTACTTCAACAACGTGATCGGCAACCCGCTGGAGACGACCATCGCGGCGAGCCACCTCATCTTCGACGGCGTGATGGAGCGCTACCCGAAGTTGAAGGTGGTCCTGCCGCATGCGGGCGGCTATCTCGCGCACTACTGGGCGCGCATGGACCACGCCCACCGCGCGCGCGCCGACTGCAACACCGTGATCAAGAAGGCGCCGTCGAGCTACTTGAAGAAGATGTATTTCGACACCATCACCTTCGACCCGCAAATGCTGCGCCACATGATCGACCACTACGGGCACGATCACGTCCTCCTCGGCACGGACTATCCGTACGACATGGCCGAGGAGGATCCGGTCGGCCTCATCGCGAGCGTTCCGGGCCTGAAGCGCGCCGAGAAGGACCTGATCGAAGGCGGCAATGCCGCGCGCCTGCTGAAAATCAAGAGGAGAAAATGATGAATGCGGTTCGCGTGTTCCTCGTCGCGTTGTTGTTCTCGGTGACTTTCGCCCATGCGCAGGGCAAGTGGGTGAAGCTGGCCCCCTTCCCACAGCCCGCCGAAGAGCTCCTCGGCGCCGTGGCCAACGGCAAGCTCTACGTCTTCTGCGGCCTGGCGCCCGGCTGGAAGCCGATCGGCATGGTCTACGAATACGATTCGGCGAGCGACAAGTGGACGCAGAAGAAGGCGATGCCGCTGCTGTCGCATCACGTCGCGTTCACCGAGTACCGCGGCAAGATCTACGCGTTCGGCGGTTTCACGCTCCCTGCGTCCGGGCCGCCCGCGTGGGCGCCGATCGACAACGCGTGGGAATACGATCCCGCCGCGGATAGCTGGAAGGCGCTCGCTCCGATGCCTACCCGGCGCGGCTCGCCGGTGGCGGTGACGGTCGGCGACAAGATGTACGTGATCGGCGGCGCCACCACTCCGCCCGGCTCGAAGGAGACGGCGGTGCACCCGCAGCGCCCGCATATCTCGGTGAGCAACGTCGAGGAATACGATCCCGCGACCAATACCTGGCGGCAACGCGCCCCGATGCCCACGCCGCGCAACCATGCGACCGCCGGTGTCGTGAACGGCAAGGTGTACGTGATCGGCGGGCGCATCGGCGCCGCCTTCATCAGCGCCGGCAGCAGCAACGTCGACGTGGTCGAGGAATACGATCCCGCCTCCGACGCCTGGGGCAGCGCGCGCGCCAAGATGCCGTCGGCGCGAAGCGCGATGGCCTCCGGCGTTCATGGCGGGCGCATCTACGTCACGGGCGGCGAAGGCCAGAACGCGCAGATGATGTACACCTTCCGCGCGCTCGAGGCGTTCGACCCGGCGGCGAACCGCTGGTCGGCCCTGCCGTCGATGCCCGTCTCGCGCCACGGCCTCGCGGGCGCGGTGCTCGGAAATCGATTGCACATGGTGAGCGGCGATGTGCAGTCGGCCGGCAGCGGCGTGAGTGTCCACACCGAGTCGCACGACGCCTTCGAGCTCGAGGCCGCGCGATGAATGCACCGCGCACGCCGCGCGAGCGCGTTCCGTATTCGGCGATCGTCGATCGCCCCGCGCTCAAGCTCCCCGGCGGCGCGCGCATGGTCGTGTGGACCGTCGTCAACGTCGAGGACTGGGGCATCGAGCGCCCGATGCCGCGCACCGTGCTTCCGCCGCCGATGGGCCAACCGCTGCTGCCCGACCTGCCCAACTGGTCATGGCACGAGTACGGCATGCGCGTGGGCTTCTGGCGGCTCTTCGATTGCATGAAGAAGTTCCGCGTCACGCCCACGCTCGCGATCAACGGCATCGTCTGCCGCACCTATCCGCGCGTGGCGCAGGCCGCGAAGGATGC
>JBGOST010000399.1:0-3242 GCA_041476125.1 Usitatibacter sp.
CGCAATGTGGGTCGCGACATAGCCCACGCCGCCCATCACGGCGCTCTCGGGGAATTCGCGCCGCAGGATCTCGTCCTTGATGACGCCGTTCTGCAGCGACAGGACCGCGGTGGACGGCCCGACCATCGGCCTGATCGCGAGCGCCGCCGCCTCGGTGTCCCAGAGCTTGACGGAGAGGATGACGAGATCCACCGGTCCGATCTCGGCGGGATCGTCGCTCGCGCGCACGTTCGCGACGTGGATGTCGCCTTGCGCCTCGTTCTCGATGGTGAGGCCGCCGCGTCGCATCGCCTCGAGGTGCGCGCCGCGCGCGATGAAGCTCACGTCGAAGCCCGCATTCGCCAGCCGGCCGCCGAAGAACCCGCCGACTCCGCCCGAGCCCATCATCGCGATCTTCATGGCGCGGATGCTATCAGGACGGCATTGGTGCCCCCGAAGGCGAACGAGTTCGACATCACGGCGCCGATGGACGGCTTGTCTCGCGCGCGGTTGGCGACGTAGTCGAGATCGCATTCCGGATCCGGCACGGCGAGGTGCAGCGTCGGCGGCAGCACGCCGCGCTGCATCGCCATCACGGCGGCGATGAACTCGAGCGCGCCCGCGGCGCCGAGGAGGTGCCCGTGCATCGACTTGGTCGAGCTCACCGGGACGCGGTACGCGCGCTCGCCGAAGACTTTCTTGATCGCCGCCGTCTCCACCGCGTCGTTGGCGGGCGTTCCCGTGCCGTGCGCGTTGATGTAGTCGATCGCATCGCCCGCGATGCCGGCGCTCGCCAGCGCCAGCGCCATCGCCTTCGCCTGGCCGTCGACCGAAGGGCGCGTGATGTGCGAAGCGTCGGTGCACAAGCCGTAGCCCGTCATCTCCGCGATGACGCGCGCCCCGCGGGAGAGCGCGCGCGCGCGATCCTCGAGCACCACCATCGCCGCGCCTTCGCCGAGGACGAGGCCGCTGCGGTCCTTCGCGAAAGGCTTGCACGAGGCCGAGGGGTCGCGCGCATCCTCGGTCGCGAGCGTCCTCAGCGCTTCCCACGCCTTGAGCGTGCCGAAGGTGAGTGGAGCCTCCGCGCCGCCGGCGATCATCACCTCGGCCTCTCCCGCGGCGATGCGCCGCGCCGCCTCGCCGATGGCCACCGCCGAGGACGAGCACGCGGTGGAGTAAGTGAGGTTCGGCCCCTGCAGCCCGTGGTCCAGCCCGATCCACGCGGCCGCGGCGTTGTTCATCGCCATCAGCACGCTGAACGGCTTCACGCGGTCGGAGCCTTCGCCGTAGAGCGTGCGGTAGCCGTCGTCGGTAGTCTGCGAGCCCCCCATGCCGGTGCCGATGAAGACGCCGGCGCGCCCGGGTTCGAGCCCTTCGAGCGCGCCGTGCGATTGCGCGAGGGCCTCTTGCGCGGCCACCAGCGCGAACTGGCTCACGCGGTCGAGCATGCGCAGCTTCGGGCCCGGAAAGTGATCCTGCGCCTCGAATGCGACGGGAGCGCCGATGGGGCTCGCGAGCCGCCCGTTGAAGTCGCCTTCCAGCCGGCGCACGCCCGAGCGCCCCGCCGCCAGTGCGGCGAAAAAGCTCTCGACGCCGTGGCCGAGCGGCGAGACCACGCCCAGGCCGGTGATCGCAACGCGCCTCAAGCCGGCGCCTTCGGAACCGCCGCGGCGAGCGAGTCGATGTAGGCGGCGAGGTCGCCGAACGTCTTCAACCGCGCGCGTAGCTCCGACTGCTCCGCCGCGACCGTGATCTTGAACTCGTCCTCGACGCAGAACAGGATCTCGATCATGCGCAGGGAATCGATATCGAGGCTTTCGAGCGTGGCCTCGGGGTGGAGCGCTTCCGGCTTGATGTCGAAATCGCGCGCGAGCAATCGCTGCAGCCGTTCGAGAGTCGTCATGCCGAGGCTCCTTCCACGCGCAGCGCGTGGGACTTCCCGCTCCACCACGCGCCCCAGGTGAGCACCGCGGGTGCGCGCCGCAGGAGCCCGATGGCGAGCGTGGCGGTCGCGGGAGACAACATGAGGGATGCGAAGAGGGCCGAGGCGCGAACGCGCGCCGAAAAATGGCGCCGCCATTCCTCGCGATAGCGCTCTGCCGCCGCTTCGATCGCTGCATCGGACAGCGCGCCTGCCGACACCACGCTGTCGCCCAGCAGCCACGCGGACTGGATCGCCATGCTGATGCCCTCGGCCACGAGGGGATGCGCCTCGCCCGCGGCGTTGCCGAGCGCGAAGACCCCGTCGCTCGCGAGCGACCGCACGCCGGGCCGAATCGGGCCGGCCGATAGCCACGCCGCTTCGCGGCGCGCGCCCGCGAGCGCCTCGCGCACGCCGCGGCAGGTCTCGGCGACGTGCGCGATCACCGCCTCTCCCGCGCCCAGGCCGCGGTGCTCCTCGCGGCATCGGCGCAGCGCGTCGCGGCGGATGCAGCAGGAAAAGCTCACGCGCCCGCCGTCGCCGTGCACCATGCCTCCGTAGCCGCCGGGAAACAGCGCGAGCGGCATCAAGCCCGGCGCCAGGCTCGAGCCGCGGAAATGCGCCTTGAAGCCGATCAGGTCGCCCTCGCGCGCCGGCTGCGGGCTCCCATTCGGCGAACGCTCCCACGACCCATGCGCGGCGACAACGATGCGCCCGCGCAACTCCTGCGTCTCGCGCCGGTTCCCGGAAAGCGTGACCGCGTGCGACCCATCGACCTGGCGAATCTCCCGCACGGTCCACGGCTGCCACGCCTGCGCGCCGGCATCGATCGCACGCTCCAGCAGGATCGTATCGAGGTGATAGCGGCCGACCGCGCGCCCCCACGCGTCGCCCCCGGATGCCGCCGGCATCGCCGCGGTGACCACCGCGTCGCGCGCGAACAGGCCGACGCGCCGCACCGGCGGTCCGGCGAGCGAATCCAGCGCCGCGGCCACACCGAGGTCGCGAAACAGCGGCCACGTCGTGGCGGAGATGTATTCGCCGCACACCTTGCGCCGCGGAAACGCCACCTTCTCGACGATCGCCACCGAGAATCCCGCGCGCGCCAGCCGCAGCGCCGCCGTGGAGCCCGCGGGCCCCGCACCAATGACGATCGCGTCATAAACGCTCCCTCTCCCCGGGGTCCCCTCTGGGGCAGGGATTGAATGGCAGAGGGCTGGGGAGAGGGTCATCGCCGTTTCGCCACAAAGCAATGGCTGAACAGTCCGCGCGGCGATTCCTCGAGCACCCACCCGCCCGCATCGGGCCAAAGGGAGGAAATCTCCCGGTCGCGGAATCCGGC
>JBGOST010000400.1:0-3239 GCA_041476125.1 Usitatibacter sp.
AGCAACTACTTCGTGGAGAAGGACCGCAAGAAGATCCTGAAGGGCGAGAAGCTTTCTCCCATCCTCCTCGTGCGCGACCCTGCGAATGGCCGCGCCATCGTCGCCGACGGCTACCACCGGCTGTGCTCGGTCTATTCGTTCGACGAGGAAGCGCCGATTCCCTGCAAGATCGCCTGAACTAGGGCATCTCGACCAAGATGTTGACGTCCTCCGTGCTGCCCACCTCTGCGATGTCGTGGAAGTTTTTTAGAGCGTACGGCTCGAGGTTGTTCTTGGCGTTCATGTAGATCATGACCGTCCACTCGGCGTCCTTGGCGCGAACCTCGGATGGGAGGGCTGCGATCAGAAGGAGGCAGAACGCCGCACATGCCCTCATGGCGGGCGATGCAAAACCCAGTGGGACCACGGAGCCTCCCTCGAATCAGAATGACAAGGAGAGATCGAACTCGATGGAGTTATCACGGCTGCCCGAGGTCAGCCCGCGCGTAAAGCTGAGCGAGCCGATCCATCCGTTCTCACCTTTCGAGGTGACGGGGAATTCATATGCGGCCGTCGCTTGCGACGATCCGCCCACGCCTTGCCGGTACGATCGGGAGAATTGAAAGGCGACATCACTGCCGGGCGCATCCTTGAACGAGTAGGCCGCTTGAACGAAGATCGAGCGCCCGACGCGGCTGGTGCCGGGCGCCGGCTCGGCGCTCGATCGCGACAAGCTTGCGGTTACCAGCCCGTCCCAAGCACCCACGAGCGGCGCCAGGTATGTGGCGCCGATCCTGGCCTTGCCGGACGAGCTCCCCACCTCTCCGTGCGAAGGAATGGTGTAGCCGAGACTGCCAAGGAGTTTCGTGGCGCGCTGGTTCTCTACCTTCTTGTAGAACGTGTGCGCAAATCCGAGGCTCACGTCGCTAAAGCCATTCGCCGTTTCGCCGTCGGGCGCCTTTACCCGGGTATAGCCGTCGCCCGTGACTTTCAGCGAATCGATCCTGTCGTTGAAGGTCGCCTTGAGGACGAAGGGCGTGTTCCAAACCTTGGTGTCGTCTTCAGCGTCGGTGTATGCCACGCCGATGGATACATCCCAGGCCACGGCAGGAGCCGCGGGAGGAGCCGCAGCGCGACTTTCCCTCGCGAGCGCCCGGGCGTCTTGTCGCAAGGCTCTCGCCTCGAGACGATTGGACACTGCATCGGAGACCTGGGCGTATGAGGCTTGCGCGACGGCGCAGCCCATGACGAAGAGTATGCGTTTCATTTTTTTCTCCCTTTGGATTCGAGCGACTACTTGCCGCCTTATGCGGTATTCCGCCGAATCAAGGCAGATCATTTGAACGCATACTCCCACCTGTGCAGGTGGGATTCGTCATCGAATCTTTTGGAAATCGCCGTGCCGCCCGAGCCCATCCTTGAAGCGGCTGGCGCCCGCCACGCCGTCCTTGATCAACGCCTCGCGCCCGTTGTACCACTCGTAGATCAGCCCGTCGCGCACGCTGCGTCCCTGACTCTTGATGGCGGAGCGCCGGTCGGCGCGCACGCAGACCTGCGGAAAGCGCGCGATCTCCTGCGCCAGCTCTTCGGCCTTCGCGCGCGCTCCGCCTTTGGGAGTGAGATATTCACATAGCCCGATGGCGAGGCACTCCTCGGCCGGAACTTTCCGGCCGGTGAGGATGATCTCGAGCGCGCGTCCCTGGCCGACGATGCGCGGCAGGCGCACCGTTCCGCCGTCGATGAGCGGCACGCCCCAGCGGCGGCAATAGACGCCGAAGTAGGATTCCTTCGCCATCACGCGGAAATCGCACCAGAGGCCCAGCTCCATGCCGCCCGCGACGGCGGGACCCTCGATGGCCGCGATGACCGGCTTGTCCAGCTCGAGGCGGGAAGGCCCCAGGGGTCCACGCGGAATCTCGCCGCCATTGCCGCGTGGTCCTGACGTCGGGATATCGAGCTCGCCGAGCGGATGAGCCGCGTTAAGCGTGCTCACGTACTTGAGGTCCCACCCCGCGCAGAACGCGCCGCCCGTGCCGTAGAACACCGCAACGGCGGCATGCTTGTCGGCATCGAACTCGAGAAACGCGGCGGTGAGCGCATCCGAGCTCTCGGGGTCCATGGCGTTGCGGGCTTCGGGCCGGTCGTGAATCACGGTCCAGACCGGCCCGTCCTTCTCGATCCTGACAGTCATGACGGATCCTCCTTCAGGGAATGCATTGGTTACGCATGCGTATCGCGCATGATCTTCGCGACGATCTCTTTGGGCGAGGACTCGATCGGCACCACGATCGCATTCTCCTCAGGCCCTGGCTCCTCCAGCGCATCGAACTGGCTCTGCAGCAGTCCCACGGGCATGTAGTGGTGCTCTCGCGCTGGCAGGCGCCGTGCGATGAGGTCGTAGCTGCCCTTTAGATACACCAGCCGCATGTCGCGCCGATCGCCGATGATGATCTCGCGATAGCGGCGCTTCAGCGCGGAGCAGGTGACGACCCCCGGCCGGTGCGCGGCGCGTGCGGCATCGATCCACTTCGCGATCGCGGCCAGCCACGGCCAGCGATCCTCGTCGGTGAGCGGAATGCCGCTGCGCATCTTCTCGACGTTCGCGGGCGAATGGAACATGTCGGCCTCCGCGAGCTGCCAGCGAAGGCGCTCGGCCAGCAGCGCGGCAACGGTGGTCTTGCCGCACCCCGAGACGCCCATGACTACAATGACGGAAGGAACCATCGGCCAAATTATCCCAGAGCCGCGAAAGGACCCCAATGCAACTCGGCGTCATCGGTCTAGGACGAATGGGTGCCAACATCGCCCGGCGACTCATGCGTGCAGGGCACGAGTGCGTGGTCCACGACGTGAGCGGCGATGCGGTGGACCTTCTCGTGAAGGAGGGCGCGGTGGGCGGGAAGACGCTGGAAGCGCTCGTTGCGAAACTGTCGAAGCCCCGGGCGGTGTGGCTCATGGTGCCGCATACGGCGGTCGATGCGACGCTGGCGGCGCTCGGACCTCTGCTGAGTGCGGGTGATGTGGTAATTGACGGCGGCAATTCGCACTACGCCGATGATGTGAGGCGAGCGGGTGAGCTGGAGTCGAAGGGAATTCACTACGTCGACGTTGGGACTAGCGGCGGCGTTTGGGGTCTTGACGAAGGCTACTGCCTGACGATCGGCGGTGAAGAATCAATCGTTCACCGCCTGACTCCGATCTTTTCCGCCCTTTCCCCCTCTCGATCGGGCCGTTCTCCCTCTCCTTTGGGCGGTTCTCCC
>JBGOST010000401.1:0-3233 GCA_041476125.1 Usitatibacter sp.
AGCTGCACGGTCTTGGTGAGCTCACGATCGAGCAGGCGTTGGCGCTCGAGGACCGCATCGCGCATCGGCCCGGGCTGGTGGTCGTATTCGTGGGTTGCGGAATCGATCGGGCATGCGCCGGGGAGGTTGGCGCGCTGCGGCCAGGTGATCCAGTTCTCGAACAGCGCGCGCAAACGCTTCACCCCGCGCGGCGCCTTCAGCGCCGGCAGGAATACCGCTTCTGTGAACTGGCGTGCGCACTCGTCGAGGGCGGCGATCTGCAGATCGAGCCGGGAGCCGAAATGGGCGAACAGGCCGCTCTTGGACATGCCGGTCTTCTCGGCGAGCGTGCCGATGGTGAGCGATTCGAACCCCGCCGAGCTCGCCTGCTGGACGGCGGCGGTGAGGATCTGGGAGCGGGTTTCCTCGCCCTTGGTCTGTTTCGTGGTGGTTGCATGGGTGCTCATGCGGCGCATAATAGTACGATCGTTCGTATCGTGTCAAGCCCTTTTCTTCAGGCGATGAGGATGCGGTGGAAGGTGACCAGCATCCCGGCGGTGGCGCCCCAGATGAAGCGCTCGCCGTACGGCATCGCCCAATAGTTGCGCAGCCGCCCGCGGTAGAAGGCGCTCTCGTAGCGATGGTTGCCCGGGTCGAGCAGGAAACGCAGCGGCACCTCGAAGACGTCGGCGACTTCGCGCGGATCGGGCCGGAACACGAGCGGCGGCTCCGCCCACCCCACGATGGGCGTGACGGAGAATCCGGTGGAGGTGAAGTACTCGGGAAGGCGGCCGAGGATCTCGACGCGGTCGGCGGCGATGCCGACCTCCTCCTCGGCTTCGCGCAGCGCCGTGTGCTCCGGCGTTCGATCGGCCTCGTCGCAGCGCCCGCCGGGGAAGCTGATCTGCCCCGCGTGGTCGGCGAGGTCGGCGGTCCTCTGCGTGAACACCACCGTCGGCTCTCCGGGATGGTTCACCACGAGCAGCAGCACCGCGGCGGGCTTGAGCGCGGGCCCCGAGTTCATCTGCCGCCTCTCCAGATCGTCGGCGGTGAGCAGCTCCGCCAGCGGCGGGCTCGCGGCCAGGCGCGCCGCGATGTCCGCACGGCTTGGCAACGTGAAGGCGCTTCCCATCGCGATCGAGCTCATGGGAAATTATAAGGAAGGATATGATTTCACGGCGATGATTCTCTACGACTACTTCCGCTCCTCGGCCGCCTACCGCGTGCGCATCGCGCTGAACCTGAAGGGGCTCGCCGCCACCGGCCGCTCGATCCACCTGCGCAAGGGCGAGCAACGCGCCAAGGACTACCTCGAGGTGAATCCCCAGGGCCTCGTGCCCACGCTCGTGGTCGACGGCGCGAGGCTCACGCAATCGCTCGCCATCATCGAGTACCTCGAGGAGAAGCATCCGTCGCCGCCGCTGCTGCCGAAAAACGCAGAGGACCGCGCGTGGGTGCGCGCCATCGCGCTGGCGATCGCCTGCGACATCCATCCCCTCAACAACACGCGCGTCCTGAAGTACCTCGAGCGCGAGCTGCAGGTCGACGAGGCGCACCGCGACGACTGGTACCGGCATTGGGTGCGGCAGGGGTTCGAGGCGATCGAGTCGCAGCTCGCCGCGCGCGGCACGGGCGCTTTCTGCTTCGGCGATGCGCCCACGCTGGCCGACGTGTGCCTCGTGCCGCAGGTGGCCAACGCGGGACGGGTGAAGCTGCCGATGGAGCCCTACCCTCGCATCCGAGCCGTGAATTCCGCCTGCCTGGCGCTGCCCGCCTTCGACCGCGCCCGTCCCGAGGTCCACCCCGACGCCGAATAGGCGGGAACTTCCACGGGCGCTCGCGGCAATAGGGGTAACAACGAACCCATGACGATGCCCCCGCAGGACCTCCAGGCCGAGCTCGCGCTGCTCGCCCGCATGAAGCAGGGCGACGCGGCGGCCTTCGTCACGCTCTACCGGCGCCACAAGGATGCGGTCTATCGCCTGGCGCTGCTCTACTCGGGCTCCGCGGCGGGCGCGGCCGATGCGACCCAGGAGGCTTTCGTGCATTTCATGACACGGCCGGGGCAGTACGATCCTTCGCGGGGCACCCTCGCGGCATGGCTATGCGGCGTGGCGCGCAACATCGCGCGCAAGGCCGCGGGCATTCGCGAGGACGCGAGCGATCC
Organism: Usitatibacter sp.; assembly: GCA_041476125.1. Taxonomy (GTDB): domain Bacteria; phylum Pseudomonadota; class Gammaproteobacteria; order Burkholderiales; family Usitatibacteraceae; genus Usitatibacter. Next base: position 2,147 of record JBGOST010000401.1, read on the forward strand.
CGGCGAGCTCGCGAGCGACACGGCGCCCTTCGAGGAGCACGTCGATCGCGACACGCCGCTCGAGCGCATCCTGCGCGGGGAAGTCGCCGAGCAAGTGCGGCGCGCCGTGGCCGCTCTCGCGCCGCACTATCGCGATGTCCTTATTCTCTGCGAGCTCTCCGAGCTCTCGTATGCCGAGGCCGCGCAGCTCTGCGGCATCGAGATCGGCACCGTGCGCTCGCGACTTTCACGCGCGCGCGCCCAGCTCGCGCAACGCCTGGCGCCGTACGCGGGCGTCGAGGAGGCCGTTTCATGAATCCCGACGAATCGATCCTGGAACCCGGTCAGAACACGCTGCTCGACTTGAAGCTCGACGAGCTCAAGCGGGAGCTCGGCACCGTCGCCGCGCCCGAGGCGCTCGAGAGCAACCTCGTCGAGCGCTTCAACGCGGCGCGCCCCTCCGCGCGCCCGCGCCTGTGGTGGATGCCTCCGCTCGCTCTCGCCGCGACGATCGCGATGGTGAGCTGGGTGATACGGGCGCCGCTGCACGAGGCCGCGATCCCGGCAGCGGTCGCGCCCGAGGCCGACGCCGGGCCCTTCCTCGCATTGCGGCCCCTCGAGCGCATCGCGCTCGAGCCCGGCACGACCATGGTCACCGCCGAATTTCCGCGCGCCCTGCTCGCCGACTGGGGACTGCCCGTATCTCCCGATCGGGCGGGCGAGCCGGTGCGCGCGGAAATGCTCTATTCGGCCGACGGCGAGCCGATCGCCGTGCGGCTGCTCAATTGAACCGCCACTCGAAAGGTCAACGATGAAGACTCGCCTGCTCGCCGCCGCACTCGCTACGGCGTTCGCGCTGCCGTCCCTCGGCGCCGACGCACCGGAACCCGCGCCCTTCAACGAGCCGAAGTTTTTCGACTTCGACTTGCGATTCAACTTCGACCTGGGAGACCTTCTCGCCGACGCCGGCGCCGGGGCGGAGCGCTCAGCGGAAGCCGCGCGCGCGCAGGCCGAGCAGGTGCGCGAGTGGGCGCAGCATTTCAGCGAGAACATGCAGGGATCGATGGCCTACATGTTCTCCGACCGCGTGGGCCGCGGCAAGGTCGTG
>JBGOST010000402.1:0-3222 GCA_041476125.1 Usitatibacter sp.
AGCGTCGCTCAGCTCGTCTTCGACCAACCCCGTGGTCACCGGCGCAGACGGCCGCTTCGCTTTCCCGCCCGCCACGGGCACGGACTACTGTCTCACCGTCACACCGCCCAACGGATACCGCTTCGCCTCGCGCGTGGCGTGGCCGCTTCTGCCGCAGGGCCGCAACCTCAACGTCACCGGACTCACCAGCGGCGGCTCCTATGGAAACGCCTTCCACCTCGGCGCGGGCGGCCTCGTGGTGGTCGACATTCCGCTCGACGCCGTCGAGCAGGCCGGGCTCTTCGTGCAGAAGGACGCCTCGCGCACGGTGGCGGAGATCGGCGATTTCATCGACTACGCGGTGCGCGTGAAGAACGGCACCGGCAATGTGCTCGACCGCGCCGACGTGACGCTCGTCGACGACCTGCCGGCGAGCTTCGCGTACGTAACCGGCACCGCGCGGCGCGACGGCCGCAAGATCGCCGACCCCGCGGGCGGCAAAGGCCCGCGCCTCACGCTGATTGTCGGGCACATGGATCGCGGCGAGCAGGCGACCATCACTTACCGCGTGCGCGTCGGCCCCGGTGCAATGCAGGGCGACGGCACGAACCGGGTGCAGGCTTTCTACACCGCGGGCGGAACGACTTCGTCGTCAAACGTCGCCAGCGCGCGCGTGAAGGTGACCGGCGGCGTCTTCAGCGACAAGGGCTTCATCCTCGGCAAGGTGTTCATGGACTGCAACGCGAACGGCGTGCAGGACGCGGCCGAGCGCGGCGTGCCGGGCGTGCGCCTGGTGATGGAGGACGGCACGTTCGTCGTCACCGACGGCGGCGGCAAGTTCAGCTTCTACTCGGTCTCGAACCGCACCCACGTGGTGAAGGCCGACCGCACCACGCTGCCCGCGGGCGCGACTCTCGAGGCGCTGAGCGCGCGCCACCTGGGCGACGGCGCGAGCCGCATTGTGGATCTCAAGGCGGGCGAGCTGCACCGCGCCGATTTCGCCATCGCCGGTTGCGATGCGGCGGTGGTCGAGGAAGTGAAGAGGAGAATCAAGGCAGAGGAGAAGCGCGGCGACGAGCTCGCGTTGGCAGGCACCCAGCTCGCCACGGAAGCTCGCGTCATCACCGATCCGAAGTCGCTTCCCTCGAGCGGGGTGGTGAGCGCCACGACGCCCGCCGGCGCGGCCGCGTCGACGCTGCCCGTTTCGCTGCAAGCGCCGGTCGCCGCCAAGACCGCCGCCAGGGACGAATCCCCGCGAACCGAGCCCGCGCGCAAACTCGTCCCTGACACCCACAAGCCGGTCGACCTCGAAAAGCTCGTTCCGGACCTGGACTCCACGCTCGGCTTCGTCGGGATCGCCGACGGCGACACGATGCCTTACGCGCAGTCGACGGTGCGCGTGAAGGGCACCGCGGGCGCGGCCTTCGAGCTCTCCGTCAACGGCGTGCCGGTCGCCGACTCCCACGTCGGCAAGCGCTCGGTGATGCAGGAGCGCCAGGTCCAGGCGTGGGAATACCTAGGCGTCGATCTCGCGGCCGGCGAGAACACGCTGCTTCTCGTGCAGAAGGATTCGTTCGGCAACGAGCGCGGGCGGCAGTCGTTGCGGGTGGTGGCGCCGGGCAGCCTCGCGCGCATCGTGCTCGAGCTTCCCGCCGAGGCGGCGGCCGATGGTCGCACCGCGGTGAAGGTCGTGGTGAAGCTCTCCGACTCGCACGGCGTGCCGGTGACCGGGCGCACGCCCGTGACCCTCGAATCCTCGCGGGGCGTGTGGAGCGCCCAGGACCTCGATCCGATCGAGCCGGGCGTGCAGGTGATGGTCGAGGGCGGGCAGGCGACCTTCCAGCTCGCCGCGCCGTCCGAGCCGGGCGAGGCGTTGCTTGCCGCCACCAGTGGCAGGCTCAAGGCGGGGGCGCGGTTGCACTTCATGCCCGAGCTGCGCAACATGATCGCCTCGGGCGTCATCGAGGGGGTCCTCAACCTGCGCAAGCTCGACCCGGGAGCGCTGGTCCCGGCGCGCTCCTCGGACGGCTTCGAGCAGGAGCTGCAGCACATTTCGCGCGAATGGAACGACGGCAAGGCGCAGGCCGGCGCGCGCGCCGCCTTCTACCTGAAGGGCAAGGTGAAGGGCGAATACCTGCTCACCGCCGCCTACGACTCGGACAAGGACACGCAGGAGCGCCTCTTCCGCGACATCCAGCCCGACGAGTTCTATCCGATCTATGGCGACTCCGGCACGCGCGGCTTCGACGCGCAGTCGACGAGCCGCCTCTATGTGCGCATCGACCACCGCCGCTCCTACCTGCTGTGGGGCGACTTCACGACCAATTCGGCCTCGGATGCGCGCAAGCTCACCAACTACAGCCGCTCGCTCACCGGCGTGAAGCAGCACTTCGAGAACGAGCGCGTGAGCGTGAACGCCTTCGCGAGCAAGGACTCCACCCGCCAGGTGATCGAGGAGCTGCGCGCGAACGGCACCTCCGGCCCGTTCCAGCTCGCAACCCAGGGCTCATTGGTGAACAGCGAGAAGGTCGAGATCATCACGCGCGACCGCAACCAGCCGGCGATAATCATCACGACCGTGCCGCAGGCTCGTTTCTCGGATTACGAGATCGAGGTGCTCACGGGGCGCATCCTCTTCAAGGCGCCGGTGCCGAGCGTCGACCAGAACCTGAACCCGATGTTCGTGCGCGTCACCTACGAAGTCGACCAGGGCGGACCGCAGTTCTGGGTTGCCGGCGTCGACGCGCAAGTCAAGCTGGGCGATCGCGTCGAAGTCGGCGGCGTGTACGTGAAGGACAAGAATCCGCTCATGCCCTTCACGCTGGCGGGCGCCAGCCTGGTGGTGAAGCTGGGCGCGGGCACCTACGTCATCGGCGAGGTGGCGCGCACCGAGCACGGCATCGAGGACATCAAGGGCGATGCCGGACGCCTCGAGTTCAAGCACGAGTCGAAGGACCTGAAGGCGCAGCTCTTCGTTGCCCGCACCGACCGCGGCTTCGAGAATCCGGGCGCTTATCTTTCGCAGGGACGCAGCGAAGCCGGCGGCAAGCTCGACTACAAGCTCTCGTCACGCACGACGTTGCGTGCGGAGGCGCTGCGCACCGAGGACGTGACGACGAATGCGGTGCGGGACGGCGTGGCCATCTCGGCGACACACCAGGTCGCCGACAAGCTCACGCTCGAAATCGGCCTGCGCCACGCGGCGGAAAAGGGCACGACCTCCGCCGTGCCCGCGCTCGAAGG
>JBGOST010000403.1:0-3219 GCA_041476125.1 Usitatibacter sp.
AACCTCGCGAAGGGCGGCCGCGTGATCGCGCTGCTGGTGGCCGAGAACGAGGCGCAGAGCGTGCTGACCGCGACTGAGCACGGCTACGGCAAGCGCACGCCGATCGCCGAATACACGCGACACGGCCGCGGCACGCAGGGCATGATCGCGATCCAGACTTCGGAGCGCAACGGCAAGGTCGTCGCGGCCACGCTCGCCTCGACCGAGGAGGAGATCATGCTCATCACCTCCGGCGGGGTTCTCATCCGCACGCGCGTGGCCGAGATTCGCGAGATGGGCCGCTCCACCCAGGGCGTGACCCTCATCAACCTGGACGCGGGCGAGAAGCTCTCCGGACTGCAGACCATCATGGACCGCGACGACGACAATGGCGAAAACGGCAACGGCTCAAACGGCGCCGGGCAATAAGCCCGCCGCGCGCATCTTCAACTTCGGCGCGGGGCCGGCGGCGATGCCCATCGAGGTGCTGGAGAAGGCCAAGTGGGAGCTCGTCAACTGGCACGACGCGGGCATGTCGGTCATGGAGATGAGCCACCGCGGGGCGGAATTCGTGCGCATCGCCGCAGAGGCCGAGGCCGACCTGCGCACCCTTCTCGCCATTCCCGCGAGCTACAAGGTGCTCTTCCTGCAGGGCGGGGCGACGATGCATTTCTCCGGCGTGCCGATGAACCTTCTCGGCGGCAAGAAGAAGGCCGACTACGTGAACACCGGCGAGTGGTCGAAGAAGGCGATCGCGGAGGCGAAGAAGTTCTGCGAGGTGAACGTCGCCGCTTCGAGCGAGGACCGCAAGTTCACCTACGTGCCGAAGCAATCCGCGTGGAAGCTCTCGCGGGAAGCCGCGTACGTGCACGTGTGCAGCAACGAGACCATCGGCGGGCTGGAATTCCACTGGACGCCGGACACCGGCAGCGTTGCGCTCGTGGCCGACATGTCGTCGCACATCCTCTCCAGGCCCCTCGACGTGACGAAGTTCGGGCTGATCTACGCCGGGGCGCAGAAGAACATCGGCCCCGCGGGCCTGGTGGTGGTCATCGTCCGCGAGGACCTGCTCGGCAAAGCACTGCCCGCCACACCCAACGTGCTGAACTACAAGTTGATGGCCGAAGCCGACTCGATGCTCAATACGCCGCCGACTTTCTCGGTCTACCTCGCCGGGCTCACCTTCAAGTGGCTGCTCGAGCGCGGCGGCCTCGCGGGCATCGAGAAGGTCAACATCCGCAAGGCGGCCATGCTCTACGACTACATCGACATGCAGGATTTCTATTCAAACCCCATCGTGAAGGAAGACCGCTCGCGCATGAACGTGCCGTTTCGCCTTCGCGACGACGCGCTCGACGCGAAGTTCCTCGCCGCGGCCGAGGCGCGCGGGCTGTCGCAGCTGAAGGGCCACCGCTCGGTGGGCGGGATGCGCGCCTCGATCTACAACGCGATGCCGTTCGAGGGCGTCGAGGCGCTCGTATCCTTCATGGAAGAATTCCGCGCGCAGCACGCGTGAGCCTGAAATACCGCATCGGCGTCTACAACGCGATCTCCGCGAAAGGCCTGGAACGCTTTCCGGCGGCGCACTACATCGTCGGCAAGGGCCTCGCCACGCCCGACGCGATCCTGCTTCGTTCCCACGCCCTGCAGGTGAGCGAGATCCCCGCCTCGGTGAAGGCGGTTGGCCGCGCGGGCACGGGGGTCAACAACATTCCCGTCGAGAACCTGAGCGCACGCGGCGTGCCGGTCTTCAATGCGCCGGGCGCCAACGCCAACGCGGTGAAGGAGCTCGTCTTCGCGTGCATTCTCGCCGCCTCGCGCAACGTCGTCGCGGCGGCCGCGTACGTGAACGCGCTCGAGGGCGCGGCCGACTTCGAGAAGCGCGTCGAGGAGGGCAAGAAGCAGTTCGCGGGCTTCGAGCTCCCGGGGCGGACCCTCGGCGTCATCGGGCTGGGGGCCATCGGCGGGCTGGTCGCGGATACCGCGATCAAGCTCGGCATGAAGGTGCTCGGCTACGACCCCGAGATCACCGTCGACAACGCCTGGCGCCTGCCCTCGGCGGTGAAGCGCGCGGGTTCGATCGACGAGGTCATCAAGGGCGCGGAGTTCGTGACGCTGCACCTGCCGCTCACCGACAAGACGCGTCACCTGATCGACGCGAAGAAGCTCGCGAACGCGCGGCGCATGGTGCTGCTCAATTTCGCGCGCGACGCGATCGTCGACGAGGAGGCGGTGCTCGCGGCGCTGGCCGAAAAGCACCTGCGCAAGTACGTGACCGATTTCCCGAGCCCGAAATTGAAAGGCCATCCCGGCGTGCTGGCGCTGCCGCACCTCGGGGCCTCGACCGAGGAAGCCGAGGAGAACTGCGCGCTGATGGTGGTCGACCAGCTGCGCGCATTCCTCGAGGAGGGGTCGATCGCCAACGCGGTGAATTTCCCGAGCGTGGAGATGGCGCGCGAATCTGCGTTCCGCATCGCGATCGCCAACGCCAACGTGCCGAACATGGTCGGGCAGATATCGACTACGATGGCGCAGGCCGGCTTGAACATCCACAACATGCTGAACAAATCGAAGGGGGAGATGGCGTACACGCTCGTCGACCTCGACAGCGAGGCGCCCGTGGAAGTGATCCAGCGCATCGCCCGCATCCCGGGCGTGCTCTCGATCCGCACCGTTCCCGAAGTGGCGAGCGTGCGGTGAGCGACTCCGCGGAGCTCGAGCGGCTGCGCCAGGCGATCGACCGCGTCGACGATCGCATCCTCGAAGCCATCAACGAGCGCGCGAAGCTCGCGCGCGCCATCGGCACGCTCAAGGTGGGGCAGGCGTATCGCCCCGAGCGCGAGGCGCAGGTCCTGCGCCGCGTCAAGGAGCGCAACCCCGGTCCGCTCGCCGCGGAGACCACCGCACTCCTGTTTCGCGAGATCATGTCGGCGTGCCTGGCGCTCGAGCGTCCCATCACGGTCGCCTACCTGGGCCCCAAGGGGACTTTCAGCGAGCGCGCGACCGTGAAGCATTTCGGTCTCGCCGCCGACGCCCTTCCCACCGCTTCCATCGACGAAGTCTTCCGCGCGGTCGAATCGGGAGCGGCCGATTTCGGCGTCGTCCCGGTGGAGAATTCCACCGAGGGCGCGGTGGGGCGGTCGCTCGACCTCATGCCACAATCTCCAATTAATGTCTGCGGCGAAGTGGTGGTGCGAATCCATCATCACCTCATGGCCAAGGTGGCGCCGAAGGAGCTGG
>JBGOST010000404.1:0-3209 GCA_041476125.1 Usitatibacter sp.
CTCGAAATGCTGGGAAAACTCCGAATAGCGGGCCGCGGCCTCGCGCTCGATCGCTAACGCGTGGGCGAAGAACTCCTCGACGGTGGCGATGGGCGCGGGCAAGGGAATCCTCGGCCGATGCTGCAGCATGCGCCGGCGTCCCGCACTTCCTTTGACGGGCATCAAACCCGCTCGACGCGGCGCCCTTAGCCTTCAGCGTCATGGAAATCAAAAGCATCGTGATGCCGCCGCAGCCCGGGGGGGCGCGCATCACCTCGAGGATCGACGCGGTCACCCGGATTCCGGCCGCCTGCATGGTCGCTAACCCGCCGCCGCCGCGCTCGGTGAAGATCGAGCTCACCTCGCGGTGCAACTACCGGTGCGGCTTCTGCGCCCATCGCCTGCGCCTGAAGAAGCGCGGCGAGATGACCTGGCCGCTGTACACGCAACTCATCGGCGAGATGGTGGACGCCGGCGTCGAGGAGCTGGGCCTGTTCTTCATCGGCGAGTCGTTCATGTGCGAGTGGCTCGCCGATGCGATCGCCTTCGCCAAGGGGCGCGGCATGCCCTACACGTTCCTTACCACCAACGGCTCGCTCGCAACGCGCGAGCGCGTGCACGAGTGCCTCGAGGCCGGCCTCGATTCGCTCAAGTTCTCGATGAACAACGCCGACGTCGAGCAATTCCGCGAGGTGGCGCAGGTGAAGGGGCAGCTCTTCCGCGACGCCATCGCCAACCTGAAGGCGGCGCGGGAGTTGCGCGACGCCGGCAGCTACGCCTGCGGCCTCTATGCCTCGAGCATCCGCTACGACGGCGAGCAGCAGGAGCGCATGCAGGCGCTGGTGAACGAGATCCTTCCCTATGTCGACGAGCACTACTGGCTGCCGCTGTATTCGATGGGCAGCCTCGCCAAGGAGCGGGAGGAGGAGCTGGGCTACCGGCCGATCGCTGGAAACCAGGGTCGGCTGGGAGCCTTGTGCGAGCCGCTGCCCTGTTGGTCGCTCTTCACCGAAGGCCACGTCACCTACGACGGCAAGCTTTCCGCGTGCTGCTTCGATGCGGGAGACCGCTGGGTGATGGCGGACCTGTCCAAGACGCCGCTCCTCGACGGCTGGTGGAGCGAGCCCTTCCGCAAATTGCGGGAGGCGCACCTGCGGCGCGACGTGAGTACCACGATCTGCCGGGATTGCATCGCGTACCGCTAGTCCGGGACTTGCCGATCCCGCTCACCGCTCCAGCGTGTGCAGCTGCCACAGGTCCTTGTGGCTCATGTGCAGCATGGGGTGGATCGCGAGCAGGCCGGTCCTGCCGATGCTCGCCTCGAGGTAGCGCAGCTCCGCGAACTTCTCCCGGGTGGCCTCGTCCGCCGGCACGTCGAAGCCGTTCTCGCGCATGATGAGGATGCCCTTCGCGCGGAGCGCCAGCTCGGTGTAGATGCGCAGGTAGCACAGCAGGTCCGCGACCACCGGCCCCTTGAACCGGTCCTTCAGCGTGTGCAGGTAGCGGCCCACGGGAGAATCCGACAGTCGCCCCGAGTTGATGAGGCTCAACATCTCGGTGTCGGCATCGAAACCCTTGCCGAGCCAGTTGCCGACGGCTTTCTCGCTCATCTCGAAGACGGCGTAAAGCAGCAACGGCACCACCACCGCGATGCCCAGCGTGGAGAGTTTCGGCGAGAGGAAGAAATGGTTGAACGCCGAATGCAACGCGATGGCGAACGCGAGGCCGGGGAGCAGCGCGCGCACGCCCGCGCGCTCGGCGCGCTCGAGCATCGCGAGCCCCATCACCGCGAAGATCGCGGTGGCGCCCCCGTGCATGATCGCCGTGCCGAAGCCGCGCACGTTCCAGGTCCCCATTTTCGCGTCCGCGTAGAGCTGGAGGTAGTGCAGGTTTTCCGCCATCGCGAAGCCGGTGCCGACGGCGAACCCGAAGATCGCCGCGTCCACGAGGAAGCCGATGCGATGGGCGCGGATGAGCGCCACGATCACGGCCGCTTTGAGCAGCTCTTCGGTGACCGGGGCGACGTAGCGGGAGAATGACGTCGCATCGATCGCGATGTTGGAGAACAGCAGGGCGCTCACGAGGTACGCGGCGCCGGCGGCGATGATGCCGCACCCGACCACCGCGATCACGGTGCGCAGCTTCACCAGCTTGTAGCTGTCGAGGTAGAGCAGCACCGCCAGGAAGCACAGCACCGGCAGCAATCCGACCAAGCCTCGAAGCAGCACGTCAGCCATGCGCCGCTACATGATCTTCAGGGAGATCATCCACTCGTCGCCGGCGCGCTTCGCGCCGCGATAACCGACTGCGTAGCCCGCCGAGAGCGTCATCTCGTACCAGTGCAGGACGCTGAAGCGCAGATCGACCTGCGCTCCCGCGTTGGCGTAGCGGCTGCGTCGCGAGGAATCCGCCGGATCGGTCCACAGGCTCGAGGCGAAGGCGGCCGAGCGCAGCCACGTGAGGTGGAAGGCCGGAGTGCCGACGGACTCGAACACCACGGGCGGCAGGTTCACCTCCGCCATCTGCCGGGCGAAGCTGCGGCCGTTGATCTCGTTCAGCTCGAACCCGGGAAACGCGTAGTACTCGCGGTAGCGCTTGATCGAGCGGCTGTCGACGTAGTTGTTGCCGAAGCCGCCGAAGAAGAAGTTGGCGAACGGATCGTCGCCCCGGCCATGGGCGGCGCCGGCCGCGCTGCGCAACCACATCGACGTGTGCGCCCCGAGCGGAAAGCCGAAGTCGAAATCCGCCCGCAATTGCGGATTCGTCGCGCCACTGGCGCGGTTGGCGGCGAGCACGACATCCCAGGTGACTCCCTTCTCGTCATCGACCGCGCCACGCGAGCGGCGCACGTCGGTGTAGTAGAGCCCGGTCTGCGCGGTGACAAGCCGCGTGGAAGTGGCGGCGATGTTCTGCGATTCCGGCAACGCGTCGAGGCGGTTGTAGAAAGCGACCTCGGTCTTGAGATCGAGCCGGCGGGGCTCGTCGAAGACGAGTGAGTGGTCGTAGCCCAGGGTCGCGGCCACGCCCCGGCGGCTGCGCAGCGTCGGGCCGAAGAGATCGTAGAAATCCGAGCGGTTCCACGACAGGCCGGCATGCCAGCCGAGATAGCGGTACTTGATGCCCAGGTGGGCCCGTTCGTCGAGAGGCAGGTCGGTGGAAGGCGTGTAGGCCGCGGTGATGTCGAGCGTGGAGAGCGAGAGCAGATCATCGAAGTAGAAGTGATACCCCAG
>JBGOST010000405.1:0-3204 GCA_041476125.1 Usitatibacter sp.
CACGGGCGCTCCGAGCGAGACCTCGCGATAAGCGGCCTTGTTGTCGTCGCCCACGACGAGCACGAATTTCTTGCTCTGGTCGGTGCCCACGGCGCGCTCGTTGATGAGGATCGCGGAAGTGGGGTTGGCGTGCCCGAGGCGGACCTGGGCGAACTGCCCGGGCATGAGAGCGCCGTCGAGGTTGTCGAACACCGCGCGCACGCGCACCGTGCCGCTCTTGGCGTTCACCTGGTTGTCCACGAGCTGCAGGTGGCCACGGTGCGCGACCTCCCCGCCGATGGCGGTGCTCATCAGCACCGGAATGCTCTCGAGCTTGCCGCGCGCCGCGCCCGCCGGGCTGGACAGATCACGCAAGGCGCGGGCGACGGCCTGCTCGTCCGCATCGAAGCTCGCGTAGATCGGGCTCACGGAGACGAGCGTGGTGAGCACCGGGGCGCCCGGGCCCGCGGGAACGAGATTGCCGACGGTGACTTCGAGCCTGCCGACGCGGCCGGACACGGGCGCGCGCACCTGCGTATAGCCGAGGCTCAGGCGCGCCGACTGCAGCGCCGCCTGCGCCGCGCTCACGTTGGCTTCGGCCTCGCGCCGCGCGTTCACGCGCTCTTCCAGCTCGCGCCGCGCGATCGCGCTTTCATCCCACAGGCGCTGGGCGCGATCGAGCTCGCTCTTCGCGTTGTCGAGGCGCGCCTGGGCCGCGACGACTTGCGCCTGCGCCCGTTCCACCTCGGCCGCGTACGGCGCGGGATCGATGGTGACGAGAAGGTCGCCCGCCTTCACCAGCGCGCCCTCGTTGAAATGGATCGATTGCACGGCGCCCGCGACGCGCGAACGCAGGTCGACGCGCTCGACCGCTTCGAGGCGGCCGGAGAACTCGTCCCACGTGGAGACGTCCGACTGGACGACGGTCGCGACCATGACGGGCATGGCCTGCGGCGCGGCCTGCGCGGACGCGGCGTTGGATTTCGTATGGGTGAACACGCCCGCCGAGATGGCGGTCACGGCAAGGGCCGCCACGACTGCCACGGCGAGCCGGCTCTTGACGACATTGGATGTAGCTGGCATTTGCATGGAACTCCCGTTATTTATGTATCGAGCACTACACAACCAAGGCGAGACTCTAATCCCGGCTTCCGGCCGGTGTCAAGCATTTCGGTATCGATCGCTATAAAATGGGTATGAACGGCGCCTGGCGGGGTGTGGATGGCGGAAGTCTGCGGCTGCAGAACCCCAGGCCGTTAGCCGGATTCGCGGCGCTTCTTGCCTGATCCTCCGCGCGGACGGCAAAACGCTTGGCACAGGCAAGAATCGTGGAGTACGGTGCAAGCCATGAAGACACAAGACCTTAGGCTCGAAAGCGCGCTGGCCGAGATGGCGGCGCTGATCGCACGATTCACCGACGGCGTGGAAGGCGCGCGCTCCACCGCGGTGCGCGGTTTGGGTTTGAACCGCGTATCGACCCCAACCCAGCGCCTGCACGGTGTGCACAGCCCATGCGTGTGCGTGATCGCGCAGGGCGCCAAGCGCGTGATGCTCGGCGACGAGGTGTACTTATATGATCGAGCGCATTACCTCGCCGCTTCCGTCGACCTGCCTGTTTCCGGCCAGGTCATCGAGGCGAGCCCGGAAAAGCCCTATCTCGGCCTGAAGCTGGACGTGGCACCGCAGGAGATCGCCGCGCTCCTGCTCGAGGCCCCACCTCCGGAATCGAGCGATGCGGCGCCCTCGCGCGGACTCTTCGTGAGCCGCGTCGATGCCGACCTCCTCGACGCGTTCGTGCGGATGCTGCGCCTGCTCGACACGCCCGGGGACATTCCCGCGCTCGAGCCCGGCGTGCGCCGCGAGATCCTGTATCGCATGCTGAAGAGCGAGCAGGGCCATCGCCTGCGGCAGATCGCGACTTCGGGCGCTCACGCCACGCGCATCGCCAAGACCATCGATTGGCTGCGCAACAACTTCAAGGAGCCGCTTCGCATCGAGGAGCTCGCGGCGCAGGCCAACATGAGCACCTCGTCCTTCCACGAGCATTTCCGCGCGATCACGGCGATGAGCCCGCTCCAGTTCCAGAAGCAGCTGCGGCTGCAGGAGGCGCGCCAGCTCCTCATGAGCGAGGCGCTCGACGCCGCGACCGCCGGCCACCGGGTGGGCTACGAGAGCCCGAGCCAGTTCAGCCGCGAGTACGCCCGGCTCTTCGGCGCCCCTCCCGCGACCGACCGCCGGCGCCTTGCGCCGCAGCGCGAAGTAATTTAATATCGATCACTATGAAAAAGGCCGTCGTTCCGTCCGAAGCCGCGAAGCCCCGCAAGGCGCGCGGGCGGCCGCGCTCGTTCGACCGCGACGCGGCGCTCGCCGCGGCGATGGAGGTCTTCTGGCGCAAGGGCTTCGAGGCCACCTCGATCAGCGACCTCACCGAGGCGATGGGCATCAACCCGCCCAGCCTGTATTCGGCCTTCGGCGACAAGGAGCACCTCTTCCTCGAGGCGATCGAAAGCTACCAGAATCGACGCGGCGACTCGTGCCCCTACGAGGCGGAGCCGACCGCGCGCGGCGCGATCGAGCGGCTGCTCGAGTACATGGCGAGTGACCTTGCCGAGAGCTCGCATCCGCGCGGCTGCATGATGATGATTGCCGCGGCAACCTCCACGAACGCCTCGACTTCCCTGCAGAAGGTCCTCAGCCAGAAGCGGCTCGCGGCGCGCGACCACCTGCGCCTTCGCATCAAGCGCGGCATCGACGAGGGCGACGTCCCCGCCGGCACCGACGCGGGCGCGCTGGCGGATTTCTATTCGACGATCCTCATGGGGATGTCGCTGCAGGCGCGCGACGGCGCGACGCGCAAGGGCCTGCTCGCGACCGTGCAGCAAGCCATGCGGATCTTCCCCGCAATTCCGAAGGGCGCCACCAGGAAGCGGCGCGAGACCGCCGCCGCCTAGCGCTCGCAGTGGCCGCAAATGCGCCAGCGGCGGCGACCGCCGCGCCCACAGCCAGGCAGCAAATCATAGGGAATCAACCTTGTACTTGTCGTGGTGGCGGACCCAGTCCAGAGGCTCTTCCTCATCGCGCCCCTTGGGCAGCAGGTCGAGGTAGTTGTACGCGGTGTTCACGAGGTCGATGCCGCGCGCGTAGGCCGAGTAGGTGTGGAACACGTTGCCGTCGGGATCCTTGAAGAAGACGCTGGTACCTTCGCGCTCGGTGGCCATCGGGTTC
>JBGOST010000406.1:0-3171 GCA_041476125.1 Usitatibacter sp.
ACCCTCTCCCCAGCGCTCTCCCAAGGGAGAGGGGGACTTCCTCCGCTATAGTTGATGCGATGAGCACCGTCGCACCCCGCACGCCGCCTGCCGCTACGCCGAACGCGCCCGCGTCGGAGACGCGCGCGTGGATCAAGGAGAGGCGCGAAGAGCTCGAGCGGCGCTACCTGCGCCGCCCCGATCCCAAGCGCACGCTCGAGGCGCACGCGGCCCTGGTCGACCAGATCCTGCAGCGGATGTGGAGCGACTCCCTCGGCGATCGCGGTATCGCGCTGGTGGCGGTCGGCGGCTATGGCCGCGGGGCGCTCTATCCGAACTCCGATGTCGACGTCCTCGTGCTCCTGCCCGACGCTCGTGCGCCCGACAGCGCCATCGAGCGCTTCATCGGCGCGCTCTGGGACAGCGGGCTGGAGCCGGGCCACAGCGTTCGCACCGTCGCCGAGTGCGTGGAAGAAGCGGCCAAGGACGTGACCGTCGATACCAGCCTCATGGAATCGCGCCTCGTCGCGGGCGACGCCGCCCTGCTCGCCGATCTCGACGGGCGCTTGCGGCAACGCCGCCCGGTGCGCGATTTCTTCGAGGCGAAGCTGAAGGAACAGAAGCGCCGCCACGATCGCTTCCAGGAGGCCGCCTACAACCTCGAGCCGAACATCAAGGAAAGTCCCGGGGGCTTGCGCGACCTGCAGATGGTGCTGTGGCTCGCGCGCGCCGCGGACCTGGGACGGTCGTGGAAGGAGCTCGCGGAGCAGGATCTCATCACGCCGCGCGAAGCCGCTGCGATCGCGCTCAACGAGCGGGTGCTGCAGGACCTGCGCATTCGCTTGCATTACCTCGCGGGACGGCGCGAGGATCGCCTGGTCTTCGACCACCAGATCGAGATCGCGCGACAGCTCAAGCTGAAGAAGCACCCCGGCATGGCGCCCTCGGACCTGCTGATGCGCCGCTACTACCTCGCGGCCAAGGCGATCTGGCGCTTCAACCAGATCCTGCTCGCGAACCTGTTCGACCGCATCACGCCGCGGTCCGAGCGCAAGGTGCGCAAGCTCGACGACGATTTCCAGGTCGTGAACGTGAACCTCGACGTGCGCAACGAGAAGCTCTTCGAGAAGAAGCCGGGCGCGATCCTGGAGGCGTTCCGGCGCCTGCAGGACCATCGCGAGCTGGTGGGTCCCGGGCCGACCACGCTGCGCGCGTTGTCGCGCGCGCTGCCGCTCATCAACCGCGCATTCCGCGAAGACCCCGCCAATCGCCGCCGCTTCATGGAGATCATGAGATCGGAGCGCCTCACGTGGGTGTTGAGGCGAATGAGCCGCTACGGCGTGCTCGGCCGCTACCTGCCCGCCTTCGGGCGCATCGTCGGCCAGATGCAGCACGACCTCTTCCACGTCTACACCGTGGACGAGCACATCCTCATGGTGGTGCGCAACCTGCGGCGCTTCCGCATCCCGCGCTTCGACCACGAGTACCCGTTCCTGTCGCAGCTGATGCAGGAGTTCGACCATCCCGAGGTGCTCTATCTCGGCGCCCTCTTCCACGACATCGCCAAGGGCCGCGGCGGGGACCACTCGCACCTGGGCACCAAGGACGCTGCGCGGTTCTGCCGCGAGCATGGCCTGTCGAACGCCGACGCGCAGCTCATCGCATGGCTGGTCGAGCACCACCTCGTGATGTCGGCCACCGCGCAGAAGCAGGACCTCACCGATCCGGAAGTGATCTCGGGATTCGCGACACTGGTGGGCGACGAACGCACGCTCGCCGCGCTCTACATCCTCACCGTCGCCGACATTCGCGGCACCAGCCCCGCGGTG
The DNA here is from genome assembly GCA_041476125.1 of Usitatibacter sp. GTDB lineage: Bacteria > Pseudomonadota > Gammaproteobacteria > Burkholderiales > Usitatibacteraceae > Usitatibacter. The sequence continues at coordinate 1,809 of JBGOST010000406.1, forward strand.
TGGAACGCGTGGAAGGGAAAGCTCCTCGAGGACCTGTTCCGCTCCACGCGCCGGGTGCTGCGCGGCGAGACCGACTACGCGGCCTCCGCGATCGTCGCCAAGAGGGCGGAGGCGCTGCGCATCTTCCGCCAATACGTGCCCGAGGCCGGAAAGAGCGAGGCGCTGTGGAAGCACCTCGACGACCACTACTTCCAGCGCTTCGAGGTCACCGAGATCGCCTGGCACACGCGAACGCTGTGGGCGCGGATCACTCCCGACAAGCCCATCGTGCGCGCGCGCCTCTCGCCCGTGGGCGAAGGGTTGCAGGTGCTGGTCTATGCGCCCGACCAGCCCGGGCTTTTCGCGCGCATCACCGGATTCTTCGAGCGCATGCAGTTCGACGTCGCCGCGGCCAAGATCTACACGACGCAGCACGGCTTCGCGCTCGACAGCTTCCAGGTGCTCACGCACGCGCGCGCCGCCGAGCACTATCGCGACCTGATCCAGAAGATCGAAACCAGGCTCGCCGAGAAGATCGCCGCCGGCGGGCCGCTCGAGGCGCCGCCCGCGGGCCGCGTGTCGCGCTGGGTGAAGCACTTCCCGATCGAGCCCAAGGTCGCCATCGTCGCCGACCGCCGTCCGGGCCGCTGGCTGGTGAGCGTGAGCTGTGCCGACCGCCCCGGGCTGCTCTCGGCGGTGGCGCGCGTCTTTCACGGGCATCACCTGAACCTCGTCGATGCGCGCGTCACGACGCTGGGCGCGCGCGCCGAGGACGCGTTCGTGGTGAACGGCCCCGCGCTCGAGGAGGAGAGCTCGCGCGAAACGATCGTCGAGGAACTGTGCGAGACCGCTTCGTAGTCGCCCTCGCGCTGTGCCTCGCGGCGTGCAGCCGCCAGGAAGCCTCCGCGCCTGCCGCGCCGGAGGTCGTCATCGTCACGCTCGGGCACGCGGGGCCGCTCACCGGCTCCATCGCGCACCAGGGCAAGGATGACGAGAACGGGGTCGCGCTCGCCATCGAGCAGGCCAACGCGCGCAAGCTCAGGATCGGCGGCAAGGTCGTGAGCTTCCGGATGATGAGCGAGGATGACCAGGGGGACCCGAAGATCGGCACCACGGTCGCGCAGAAGCTCGTCGATGCCAAGGTCGCCGCGGTGATCGGCCACCTCAATTCGGGCGTCACCATCCCCGCCTCCGAGATCTACAACAAGGCGGGCATTCCCGTCATCTCCGGCTCGGCGACCAATCCCGCGCTCACCGAGCGCGGGCTGAAGGGTGTGTTTCGCACCGTCGGCAGGGACGACCAGCAGGGCCCCGCGATCGCCGCCTACATCGCGGGCGAGCTCAAGGGGCATCGCGTGGCGATCGTCGACGACAAGACCGCCTA
>JBGOST010000407.1:0-3171 GCA_041476125.1 Usitatibacter sp.
CCGCTCGCTGGCGCGCGAGCACAAGCCGCGCATGATCGTCGCGGGCGCGTCGGCCTACGCGTTGCGCACCGACTGGGGCAAGTTCCGCGAGATCGCCGACGAGGTGGGCGCGCTGTTCTTCGTCGACATGGCGCACTACGCGGGGCTCGTCGCCGCGGGGCTGTATCCCAGCCCGGTCGGAATCGCCGACTTCGTCACCAGCACCACGCACAAGACGCTGCGCGGGCCGCGCGGCGGCGTGATCCTGGCCGCGGCCGAGCACGAGAAGGTGCTCAACTCCTCGATCTTCCCCTCGATCCAGGGCGGGCCGCTGATGCACGTGATCGCCGCCAAGGCGATGGCGTTCCAGGAGGCGCTGCAACCGGGGTTCAAGGACTACCAGCGGCAGGTGCTCGCCAATGCGAGGATCATGGCCGAGACGCTCGCCTCGCGCGGGCTGCGCATCGTCTCGGGGAGAACCGAGAGCCACCTTTTCCTCCTCGACCTGCGCGCCAAGAAGATCACCGGAAAGGACGCCGAGGCCGCTCTCGGCAAGGCGCACATCACCGTCAACAAGAATGCGATTCCCAACGATCCCGAAAAGCCGTTCGTCACGAGCGGCGTTCGCATCGGCTCGCCGGCCATGACCACGAGAGGCTTCGGCGACGACGAGAGCGCGCAGGTGGCGAATTTCATCGCCGACGTTCTCGACGCCCCGGGCGACGCCGCCGTGCTCACGCGAGTGGGGGCGGCCGTGAAAGCGCTTTGCGCGAGATTCCCCGTCTACGGTCCCGCGATGCGCGCGAGCTACGGCTTCCAGGGTAAAGCCGCGTGAAGTGCCCCTTCTGCAGCGCCGAGGACACGCAGGTGATCGATTCGCGCGTGAGCGAGGAGGGAGACTCGATCCGGCGCCGGCGCCGCTGCCAGGTGTGCAACAAGCGCTTCACCACCTACGAGACCGCGGAGCTGCGCATGCCGCAGATCGTGAAGACCAACGGCGAGAGAGAGGATTTCTCCACCGCGAAGCTGCGCACCGGCTTCCAGCGCGCGCTGCACAAGCGGCCGGTCACCACCGAGCTCGTCGATGCCGCGATCACGCGCATCGAGCAGAAGATGCTCGCCCTGGGAGAGCGCGAGATCGATTCGCGGCGCCTGGGCGAGATGGTGATGGAGGAGCTGCGCAAGCTCGACAAGGTCGCCTACATCCGCTTCGCCTCGGTCTACAAGAGCTTCTCCGACGTCGACGATTTCCGCGACGCAATCCGCGAAGTCCGCGACAAGGGCTGACCAAAGCATGGAACGCAGATGAACGCAGATGACTGACTTAGCGCAGATGAACGCCGATGCCCCCCTTCTTGCGCTGCTGCGGATAAAATCCCCTAAAGCAATTCGATATGGGGTAGGGGGTTTCATCCGCGCCAGCGCGAATAGTTAGTCATCGGCGTTCATCTGCGGATAAGGGGGTCATCTGCGTTCATCTGCGTCCTCCGCCTTTTGCCCGCATAACTCTCCGCCATGATGTTCACAGCCGAGGATCACGCGTTCATGGCGCGCGCGATCGCGCTCACCGAACGCGGCCGCGACACCGCCACGCCGAACCCGAGCGTGGGGTGCGTGCTGGTGAAGCGCGGCCGCATCATCGGCGAGGGTTGGCACGAGCGCGCGGGCGAGCCGCACGCCGAGACGAAGGCGCTCGCCGCCGCCACCGAATCCGCCGACGGCGCCACCGTCTACGTCTCCCTCGAGCCGTGCAGCCATCACGGGCGCACGCCGCCGTGCGCCGACGCGCTCGTGGCCGCGCGCGTGGGCCGCGTCGTCGCCGCGCTCGAGGATCCCAACCCGCGCGTGAAGGGCCAAGGGGCGGCGCGTCTTCGCGAGGCCGGCATCCGCGTGGACGTGGGGCTGATGGCCGATGCGGCCGGCGAAGCGCACCGGGGCTTCATCGCGCGCATGAGCCGCGGACGGCCGTGGATGCGCATCAAGGCCGCGGCGTCGCTCGACGGGCGCATCGCGCTTGCCAACGGCGAGAGCCGCTGGATCACGGGGGAGGCGGCACGCCGCGACGTGCACGCGCTGCGCGCCCGCTCGTGCGCCATGCTCACCGGCATCGGCACCGTGCTGCGCGACGATCCCGAGCTCACCGTGCGCCACATTCCCTGCTCGCGGCAGCCGCGTCGCGTCGTGATCGACAGCCGACTCGACATGCCCGCGGGCGCGAAGATCCTCTCCGGGGAGCCGCCGATCATCCTCACCGTCAGCGAGGACGAGGCGCGCGCGAAGGCGTTGCGGGCGAAAGGCGCGGAGGTGATCCGCGTCCCTCGCGAGGGCGGGAAGACCGACCTCGCCGCCGCCGCGCGCCTGCTCGCGGAGCGCGGCTTCAACGAGGTGACGGTCGAGACCGGGGGCAAGCTCATGGGATCGTTGCTGCGCGCCGGGGTCATCGACGAGCTGGTGCTCTACTACGCACCCCTCATCCTCGGCGACAAGGCACAGGGCCTTTTTGCCTTGCCGGAATGGACGAGCCTCGACGAGGCTTTGCGGCCGAGGATCATCGAGGTGCGCGCGGTCGGCCAGGACATCCGCGTCACGGCGCGGATCGGAGGCTAGATGTTCTCCGGGATCGTGACCGCGGTCGGCCGCATCGCCAGCTCCACGCCGCAAGGCGACGGGGTGCGGCTGCGCATCGCGGCACCCGGCTTCGACTTGGCCGACGTGGCGAGCGGAGACTCGATCTCGATCCAGGGCGTGTGCCACACCGTGGTCGGCAAAGGCGCCGACGCCTTCGAGGTCGACACCTCGCGCGCCACCCTTGCAGTGACCGCGGGCCTGGAGAGCGGGCGCGAGGTGAACCTCGAGAAGTCGCTGCGGCTCTCCGATCGTCTCGGCGGGCACTTGGTGAGCGGACATGTCGACGGCGTGGGCAAGGTGATCTGCGTCGAGGACCTCGGCGGCAGCGCGCGGCTCGTCGTCGAGGCACCCGCGGAGCTCGCCCGCTTCCTCGCGCGCAAGGGCTCGGTGGCGGTCGACGGCGTGAGCCTCACGATCAACGAGGTGCGCGGCGCGAGTTTCGAAGTGAACGTGATCCCGCACACGCGCGCGGCGACGACGTTTCGAAACCTCGGCGCCGGGGCCCGCGTCAACCTCGAAGTCGATATGATTGCCCGATATGTCGAGCGAATTCTCTCCAACCCC
>JBGOST010000408.1:0-3166 GCA_041476125.1 Usitatibacter sp.
GGTCGCCTGTCTTGGCGACCGCGAGCTCGGCCTGGGCGCTTTCGAGCCCCTGGCGAAGCCGCGCGACGAGATCGGCGGGCAGGACAGGCGAGTCGCATGAGACCGTCACGACCAGCGCGCCGGAGGCGTGCGCGAGGCCGCGCTCGAGGCCGCGGGAGCGGAGCTCGCCGTGGCGAAGACGGGCGAGCAGGCGCATCCCGTCTTCTGCCTCATGCGCCGCTCGGTGCACCCTTGCCTGCGGGAGTTCCTCTCGCGCGGCGAGCGCAAGATCGATCGCTGGTACGCGAGCCTCAAGATCATCGAGGTCGCCTTCGACGACGAGGCCGACGCTTTCCTGAACATCAACACCCGCGAAGAGCTGGCGAGTCTGGAACCGCGCGGGACGTGAGGCCGGCATGCCATCGCGCCTCGCCCTCTCGCGCCCGCCGCTTCCGCGCTTCGCCGTCGCATGGTTCCCCGCATTCGACGGCATCGAGCGCCTCGAGGCGTTTCGCCGGCGCCACGATCCGATGGCCGCGATCGTCGCCGCGCACCTTTCGCTCGTGTTTCCCTTTCCCACCGCGCACTCGCGCCTGCAAGTGGAAACGCACGTGCGGCGGGTGGTCTCGCATTGGCCGCCGATTCCGGTCACGTTTCGCAGCGTGCGCATCCACGCCAACGAGTTCCTGTTCCTCATGGCCTCCCGCGGCGCGGCGTCGATCGCCGGGCTGCACGACCGGCTGTACACGCGCTCGCTGCAGCCGCACCTGCGCCGCGACCTTCCCTACGAGCCGCACGTGACCCTCGCGCGCTGCTCCGATTTCCCGCGCCTCGACGCGGCCTTCGCGGAGGCGCAGGACGAGCTCGCGGGCGAGTTCAGCGACGTGATTCGCGAGGTGACGCTGCTCGGCCTGGAAGGGAACGGTAAGATCGCCTCTCTCGCGACGATCGCGCTGCACACCGCATGAACACGCTAACCATCACCCAGGCCTCCTGCGCCGACGACTACGACCCGAACTCGATGCCGGTGGACAAGGCGCGGGCTTTCATCCACCAGTTCCTCGAGCCCATCGCGGGCGTGCTGCGCGTGCCGGTGCGCTCCGCCCTCGGGCGCGTGCTCGCCGAAGACGTGCATTCGCCGGTGAACGTGCCGGCGCATCGCAACTCCGCCATGGACGGCTGGGCCCTGCGCGGCGCCGACCTCGGCGCCGGGGGCGAGACCACCCTCGAGGAGATCGGCGTGTCGTTCGCCGGGCGGCCCTTCGGCGGCAAGGTGGGACCGAAGCAATGCGTGCGCATCATGACCGGAGGCGTGGTTCCGGAAGGCGCGGACACGGTCGTCATGCAGGAGCGCGCCAGGGCCAGCGGCAAGTCGATCGCATTCGCCCCGGGCCAGAGGACCGGCCAGAACGTGCGCGAGGCCGGCGAGGATCTCAAGGCGGGATCGGTCGCGCTGCGCAAGGGCCGCATCGTGCGGCCCGCCGAGCTCGGCCTCATCGCCTCGCTGGGAGTCGGCGAAGTCGCGGTGTACCGGCCGCTGCGTGTCGCGTTCTTCTCCACCGGCGACGAGCTGAAGTCGGTCGGCACCGCGCTCGGCGAAGGCGAGATCTACGACTCGAACCGCTACACCATCCACGGCATGCTGGTGCGCCTCGGCTGCGAGCCGCTCGACATGGGCGTGGTGCGCGACGACCCCAGGCTGCTCGAAGAGGCGTTTCGCGAGGCCGCGGCGAACGCCGACGTGGTGCTCACGAGCGGCGGGGTCTCCGTCGGCGAGGCGGACTTCGTGAAGACGATGCTCGGCAAGCTGGGCGAAGTCGTGTTCTGGAAGATCGCGATGAAGCCCGGCCGCCCGCTCGCCTACGGCAAGATCGGCGCCGCGCATTTCTTCGGCCTGCCGGGCAACCCGGTCTCGGTGATGGTGACGTTCTACCAGTTCGTGCGCGACGCCCTCCTCGTGCTGATGGGCGCGAGCCCGGTCGAGCCGGTCCCCACGTTTCGCGCGACTTGCACCGCGCGGCTCAAGAAGGCGCCGGGGCGCACCGAGTTCCAGCGCGGCGTGCTCACGCGCAACGACGACGGCTCGCTCGCCGTGCGTCCCACGGGCGAGCAGGGATCGGGAATCCTGAAATCGATGAGCGACGCCAACTGCTTCATCATCCTGGGAGACGCGACCGGCAACGTCGAGCCTGGAACTTCGGTCGAGGTCCAGTTGCTCGAGGGCGTGGTATGAGCGCCGGCACTCCTCTCATCGCCTCCGAGCGCCCGGGAACGGGCCTCGACTACCTGCAGAAGATCATCTCCGGCGAATACGCCGGCCTGCCGATCGGAGAGCACCTGGGGTTTCGCATCGCGAGCGTCGAGAAAGGCCGCGTCGTCCTCACCGGACGGCCCGACCGGCGCTCCTACAACCTTCTCAATTCGGTCCATGGCGGATGGACGGCGGCCATTCTCGATACCGCGATGGCGCTTTCCAACCTCTCCACGCTCACCGCCGACCAGGGCTTCACCACTCTCGACATCCGCATCAACTACCTGCGGCCGATCACGGTCGAGACCGGCGAGGTGCGCGCCGAGGGGCGCGTGATCCAGGGCGGGCGGCGCGTGGCCTATTGCGAAGCGAACCTCTTCGACGCGGCGGGCAAGCTGCTCGCCCACGGCACCGGCAGCTGCCTCATCCTTCCCCGCGACGGCTGAACGCGGCTCGGACCCTAGATGCCCAGCAGCCCCGCGAGCGCGTTCGCGTCGAGGAGCGGCTGCGCAGCGCCACTCAACGCCACCACCCCCTTCTGCAGCACGACGAGGCGATCGGCGTTCTCGGCCACGCGGCGATAGTTGCGATCCACGATCAATGTCGCCACGCCCGCGGCGCGGATCTCATCGATCACGTGCCAGACCTCGGTCACGATGAGCGGGGCCAGGCCCTCGGTCGCCTCGTCGAGGATGAGGAGCTCGGGCTGCGTCATCAGCGCGCGAGCGATCGCGAGCATCTGCTGCTCGCCGCCCGAAAGCTGCGCGCCGGGCCGGTCGAGCCGCTCGCGCTCGAGCGGAGTCAGGCGAAAGCGCTGCTTTTCACCTCCGGCGTGGGATGACGTGCGCTTCGCAGCTGCGGTTTTCTTCGCCACGGGCGCCTACCCGGACCCGGGCGCGCGGCTCATGCCGCCGTGCCCAGGTAATAATTCTTCAC
>JBGOST010000409.1:0-3154 GCA_041476125.1 Usitatibacter sp.
CCGGCGGCGAACAAGCCACCACAGGTCACGATTCGCACCCCCTCCAACAACGCGTTCTTCGGTCCCGGCACCGCGGTCGAGATCGCGGTGGAGGCGAAGGATCCCGACGGGCAAGTCGCCAAGGTCGAGTACTTCGCCGGCGCGGTGAAGATCGCCGAAGCCATGGCGAGCCCCTGGACGGCGAGCTGGATGGCGCTCGCGGGCAACCACAACCTCACCGCGGTAGCGACCGACGACAAGGGGCTCGCGGCGACTTCCGCCATCGTGGCGATCACCGTGGCGGGGCCCGCGCCGGCCCTCGACCTTCCGACGCGCGATGCGGCGCGCTTCCTCGCGCAGGCGACCTTCGGCCTCACCGGCGTGGCCGAGATCGACACGCTGCGCGCGCGCGGCTACGAGGCGTGGCTCACCGAGCAGTTCGCGATCTCCGCCGAGTCGCACGTGAAGTACGTGAACGACCGCAAGGCCGCGGGGGAAAGGCCCGCCGAGGAGCGCGCCTACGAGGCGATCTGGCAGCAGTGGCTCTTCGAGCCCGGGCTCCTGCGCTCCCGCATGTCGTTCGCGCTCTCCGAGATCTTCGTCATCTCCAACATCGCGCCCGACCTCGACACCTACGCGATGGCCTCGTACATGGACCTGCTCAATCGCAACGCCTTCGGCAACTACCGGCAGTTGCTCGAGGACGTGACGCTGCACCCGGCGATGGGCTACTACCTCAACATGATCGGCAGCCGGAAAGCCGATCCGGCCAAGGGCACCCATCCCAACGAGAACTACGCGCGCGAGGTGATGCAACTCTTCTCGATCGGTCTTTACAAGCTCAATGCCGACGGCACGCGAGCGCTCGACGCGCAGGGCAAGCCGATTGCCACCTACGACCAGGGCGCGGTGCAGGGGATGGCGGCGGCGTTCACCGGGTGGAACTTCGCCGGCAACGACACGAGCCAGGCGGCGATCTTCAACCCCGCGAAGGAGAACTGGCTGGACCCGATGGTGCCGTGGGAGATGTGGCACGACACCGGCGCCAAGACGCTCTTCGACGGCATCGTGCTACCCGCCGGCCAGGGCGCGCGCAAGGACCTGAAGGACGCGCTCGATGCGCTCTACAACCATCCCAACGTGGGCCCCTTCATCGGTCGCGAGCTGATCCAGCGCTTCGTCACCTCGAACCCGAGCCCCGCCTATATCGGCCGGGTGGCCGCGGTGTTCGGCAACAACGGCCAGGGCGTGCGCGGCGACCTGCGCGCGGTGATTCGTGCCGTGCTGCTCGATCCGGACGCGCGCAGCCTCGACAAGGCCGCCGAGCCTTCGTGGGGCAAGCAGCGCGAGCCGGTGATCCGCTTCGCCAACTACCTGCGCGCCTTCAACGCGCGCAGCCCCAGCGGGCGCAACAGGATCTGGTACCTGGACAGCGCAGACGAGGGCCTGAACCAGAGCCCCCTTCTCTCGCCCTCCGTGTTCAACTTCTTCTCACCCAACTACCGCCAGCCGGGTGCGCTCTCCGCCGCGGGTCTGGTGGCGCCCGAGTTCCAGATCACGACCGAAACGAGCATGGTCGGCACGCTCAATTTCTTCGGCCGCCTCGCCGCGCAGGGCTCCTACGGCAGCGGCGATACCAAGCTCACGCTCGATCTCACCGAGCTGAACGCCCTGGCGGCCAATCCGGCGGCGCTCGCCGATCGCCTCGCGCTGCTGCTCATGGCAGGGAGCATGTCCGACGGATTGCGCAACAACCTCATCGCGGCCCTCGCGGCGATGCCGGTCCCGAAGACGGGAGGCGGCGGCAGCATCAACGACCGCGTCAAGGCCGCCCTGATTCTGATCGCGCTGTCGCCCGAGTACGTGATCCAAAAGTAGGGAGAAGAAAATGAACCGCAGAAATTTCCTCAAGGGACTGGGTGCGGGCGCCGCCGGATTGGGCGCCTGGGGCGACTTGAACCGCATCGCCGCGGCCGCGAGCCTCGCCTCGGCAGCGGCGGGGCCCAAGGCGGCCGGCGAGGACTATCGCGCGCTCGTCTGCGTCTTCATGTTCGGCGGCAACGACGGCAACAACACCGTCATCCCGACCTCCCCGAGCGAATACCTGCAGTACGCCACGGGCCGCACCAGCACCCTGGCGCTCACCCAGGGGACGCTCCTGCCGATCACGGTGCAGAACACGCCGGGACGCACCTTCGCGCTGCACCCGGCGATGGGCGGCCTGCAGGGGCTCTTCAACCGGGGCAAGGCGGCGATCATCGCCAATTCGGGCCCCCTGCTCGCTCCGACGACGCGTGCCGACCTCCAGGCGCGGCGCGTGCCGATCCCGCCGGATCTCTACTCGCACAGCGACCAGCAGGCGCAGTGGCAGAGCTCGATCTCCGACGGCTCGCCGCGCAGCGGCTGGGGTGGGCGACTCGCAGACCTGATGAAGGCGGCCAACGGATCGAGCCAGAGCTCGACGCTGATCTCGGTCTCGGGCAACAACCTCTTCGAGGTCGGCACCACGCTCAGCTCGTTCAAGGTGTCGCCGGGAAACCACTTCGGGTTCGACTTCTACCAGGGTCCCACCGCGGCCGACCCGCTCTCGCGCGGCATCACGAGCCTGCTGGCGCTCCCCAGCACCAACCTGTTCGAGGGGACGTGGAAGGACGTGATCGCGCGCGCGATGGAAAACCAGCGGGTGCTCGCCTCCGCCCTCGCCGCCGCGCCGCCCTTCGCCACCGTGTTTCCGAACTCCGGCATCGGCAGCCAGTTGCAGATGATCGCGCGCCTGGTGGCGGTGCGCCGGGCGTTGGGCTTGAAGCGCCAGGTCTTCTTCGCCTCGCTCGGCGGCTTCGATACCCATGGCGAGGGGCAGCTCAACGACCAGGCCGATCTCCTGGGCGAGGTGAGCGCGGCGCTCACCTCCATGCACGACGCCACCGTCGAGCTGCAGTGCTCGGAGCTGGTGACCTCGTTCACGGCGTCGGACTTCAGCCGCACCTTCCCTTCCAACGGCAAGGGATCGGACCACGCCTGGGGCAACCATCATTTCGTCGTGGGCGGGGCGGTGCGCGGCGGATCCATGTACGGTGCGTTCCCGACGCTCGTGCGCGGCGGACCCGACGACACCGGCTCGGGCGGGCTATGGATTCCCTCCGTCTCGGTGGATCAGTACTCCGCCACCCTCGCC
>JBGOST010000410.1:0-3146 GCA_041476125.1 Usitatibacter sp.
AAGCGCGTCTTCTCGCACGGGCAGTCGCTCGCGCAATGCCACGAGTGGCTGAACAGCAACCTGCCGCGCGTGGAGCGCGTGGCGGTGTCGAGCAACGCCGAAGCGGCGCGCCGCGCCGCCGAAGAGCCGGGCTCCGCCGCGGTGGCGGGCGAGATGGCCGCCGAGCACTACGGCCTGGCGATCCTCGCCTCGAACATCGAGGACGAGCCGAACAACACCACGCGTTTCCTCATCCTGGGCGACTACCGGCCCAAGCCTTCGGGCAAGGACAAGACCTCGATGGTGCTCTCGGCGCGCAACCGCGCCGGCGCGGTCTACGAGATGCTCACGCCCTTCGCCACGCGTGGGGTGTCGATGACCAAGTTCGAGTCGCGTCCCTCGCGCGTGGCGCTGTGGGAATACCTTTTCTTCGTCGACATCGAGGGCCATCGCGACGACGACAACGTCGCCGCCGCGCTCGCGGAAGTGGAGAAGATCGCCGGGTATCTCAAGGTGCTCGGCTCGTATCCGGCGGCGGTCCTGTGAGCATGGCGAAGCTGGCGCCGGAAAACGTGCGGGCCATCGCGCCCTACGTCCCGGGAAAGCCGATCGGCGAGACCGCGCGCGAGCTCGGCATCGCCCCGGCCGACATCCTCAAGATGGCATCGAACGAAAATCCGGTCGGCCCTTCGCCCAAGGCCCTCGCGGCGATTCGCGGCGCGCTCGGGGACCTTCACTACTATCCCGACGGCAGCGGCTTCGAGCTGAAGGCGGTCCTCGCGCGCAAGCTCGGCGTCACCCCGGAAAACCTCGTCCTCGGCAACGGCTCCAACGACGTGCTCGAGCTCGCGGCCCGCGCATTCCTCACCAGGGCCGATTCCGCGGTGTACTCGCAGCACGCCTTCATGGTGTATCCCCTTGTCGTGCAGGCGATCGGCGCGAAGCACATCGAGGTGCCGGCTCGAAACTACGCCAACGATCTCGAGGCGCTCGCCGCCGCCGTGCGCGCCGACACGAAGGTCGTCTTCCTCGCCAATCCCAACAATCCCACCGGTACGTTCGACCCGTGGGACAAGGTACGCGCATTCGTCGAGCGCATTCCCGAGCGCGTGCTGGTGGTGATCGACGAGGCGTATGGCGAATACCTGCCCGCGGCGCTCAAGTCCCCCACCGCGCAGTGGATCGCCAGGCACCCGAACCTCGTCGTGTCGCGCACGCTCTCCAAGGCCTTCGGGCTCGCCGGGCTTCGCGTGGGCTATGGTATTGCGAATCCGGAAGTCGCCGAGGTGATGAACCGCGTGCGCCAGCCCTTCAACGTGAATCACCTGGCGATGGTGGCCGCCTGCGCCGCGCTCGATGACGATGCCTTCATCGCCAGGGTCCACGACATCAACGCCAGGGGCATGAAGCAGCTCGAGCAGGGCTTCAAGCGCCTCGGGCTGGAATATATTCCGTCGTTCGCCAACTTCATCACCGTGCGCGTGGGCGATGCGGCCCGCGTCTACGCGGCCCTGCTGGCGGAAGGCGTGATCGTGCGCCCCATCGCGGGCTACGGCATGCCCGAGCATTTGCGCGTGACCGTGGGCCTTCCCGAGCACAACGCCCGCTTCCTCGCCGCGCTCGAGCGCGCGATGGCGAAGCGCTGATCGCATGCGCCGCCTGAAGACGCTCGCGGTCATCGGCGTGGGGCTCATCGGCGGGTCTTTCGCCCTGGCGTTGCGCCGCGCCGGGGCCGTGTCGCAGGTGATCGGCTTCGACCGTGACGCCGCGGCGCTCGAGCGCGCCGCGGCCCTCGGCGTGATCGACACCACGGGAACATCGATCTCCGAAGCGGCCGCGGGCGCCGACCTCGTCGTCGTGGCGGTTCCGGTGCGCGCGATCGGGCCGGTGCTGCATGATGTCGCGCTCGCGATCCAGCCGGCCGCGGTGGTGACCGACGTGGGCAGCACCAAGGCGCAGGTCGTGCGCACGGCGCGGGAAGAATTGAGGGAGCGCTTTGCGCGCTTTGTCCCGGGGCATCCCATCGCGGGGCGCGAGACGAGCGGCGTGGAAGCGGCCACCCCCGAATTGTTTCGCGGCGCGCGCGTGGTTCTCACGCCCACGCCCGAGACCGCGGCCGATGCGGTCGACCTCGTGCGCGGCGCGTGGGAAACCGTGGGCGGCCGCGTGACGGCGATGACAGCCGAGGACCACGACCGGGTCCTGGCGGCAGTGAGCCACCTTCCGCATCTTCTCTCCTTCGCCCTGGTCTCGGAGATCGCCGGGCGCGACAACGCCGAGGAGCTCTTCGGATTTGCCGCGGGCGGCTTCCGCGATTTCACGCGCATCGCGGCGAGCTCTCCGGAGATGTGGCGCGACATCGCGCTGCAGAACCGCGCCGCGCTGCTGGCCGAGCTCGACCGCTACAGCGCGCAGCTCGCGGTGTTTCGCGCGCTGATCGAGAAAGGCGAGGGGCCGGGGCTGGAGCGGCTCATGTTCGAAGCGCGCAGCGCGCGCCATGCCTGGGCCACGGGCCCGCGGCACGGTTCCCCGACCGAGTAGGCGTGGCCTTTCTCGACCTTCCGCCTGCCACCCGGGCCAGCGGGACCTTGCAGCTGCCCGGCTCCAAGAGCATTTCGAATCGCACGCTGCTCCTCGCCGCCCTCGCCAGCGGCACCACGCGCCTGGATGCGCTCCTCGATTCCGACGATACGCGCGTGATGCGAGACGCCCTGGACGCCCTGGGCGTGCCCGTCGAAGTGCTGGGCGGCCCCGAGCACGTGAAGGTCACGGGCGTGGGACAGGGACGCGGCTTCCCGGTGAAGCGCGCCGCGATCTTCCTCGGCAACTCCGGAACCTCGACGCGCTCGCTCACGGCCGCGCTCGCGTTCGCCGACGGGCACTACGATCTCGCCGGCGTCCCGCGCATGCACGAGCGGCCTATCGGCCATCTTGTGGACGCGCTGCGGCCCGCGGGCGCGCGCATCGAATACCTCGGCCAACCCGGGTTTCCGCCGCTGCGCATCGCACCGCGGGAAAAGCAACGCGTGCCGGTGCTTCGCATCCGCGGCGAGATCTCGAGCCAGTTCGTCTCGGCCTTGCTGATGGCGCTCGCGTGGAGCGGCGAAGCAGATGAGCGGGGCGGCCGCGCCCGCCGAAGGGTCCTGCTCGAGCGCGACGAGCAGGCG
>JBGOST010000411.1:0-3144 GCA_041476125.1 Usitatibacter sp.
GCGGTGTTGATGGCGATGAAGGCTTTGGAGGCGCGCGGGCTGTGGCGATGCAACGCGCGCGCCACGAGCTCCTTGCCGGTCCCGGAATCCCCGGTGATCAGCACCGTGGCGTGGGACTGCGCCAGGCGGCCGATGGCGCGGAACACCTCCTGCATCGCGGGAGCCTGGCCGAGGATCTCCGGGGCCTCCGTGTCCTCGGGCGGGCTCTCGACCTGGCGCTGGCTTTCCTCGAGGGCGCGGCGCACGAGCCCCACCGCGTGATCGACGTCGAAAGGCTTGGGAAGGTACTCGAAGGCTCCGCCCTGGAACGCGGCCACCGCGCTCTCCAGGTCCGAGTACGCCGTCATGATGATCACCGGCGTGGAGGGCAGGCGCGCCTTGAGCTGCTGCATGAACTCCAGCCCCGAGAGCCCGGGCATGCGGATGTCGCTCACCACGACCTGGGGCGTCTCCTCGGAAAGCTTGTCGATGGCTTCCTGCGCGGCGCCGAAGGTGCGATGCGCGATGCCCTCGCGCGCGAGCGCCTTCTCGAACACCCACCGGATCGAGCGGTCGTCGTCGATGATCCACACGGGGTTCATGGATTCGCCGCGGGCGTTCATGGATGCGCCTCGGCGCCGGCGGCGCGCACCGGCAGCAGGATCACGAAGCGCGTGCGCCCCGGCTCGCTTTCGTACTCGATGAGCCCGTGATGCTGGCTCACGAAGCTTTGCGCGAGCGACAGGCCCAGGCCCGTGCCGCCTTCGCGCCCGCTCACCAGGGGATAGAAGATGCGTTCGGCAAGCTCCTCGGGAACGCCCGGGCCGTTGTCCTCGATCGCCACGGCGATGGCGTGGCGGTAACGGCAGCGGGCGATGGTCACCTGCCGCGCTACGCGCGTTTCGAGGAGGATCTCGCCCGCGCCGGCGGTCGCCTGCGCCGCGTTGCGCGCGACGTTGAGGATGGCCTGGATCAGCTGCTCCTTGTCGCCGGAGGTTTCCGGCAAGCTGGTGTCGTAATCGCGGCGAATCGAGAGCCCCTCGGGAAATTCCGCGAGGAGCAGCATGCGCACGCGCTCGGTCACCTCGTGGATGTTGATCGCCTCCACGCGCGGCAGGCGGTTGGGGGTGAGCAGGCGATTCATGAGCGACTGGAGGCGATCGGTCTCGTTCACGATCACCTGGGTGAACTCGCGCAGCTCCGGGTCTCCGAGCTCGCGCTCGAGAAGCTGGGCCGCGCCGCGAATGCCGCCGAGGGGGTTCTTGATCTCGTGCGCGAGGTTGCGGATCAATTCCCGGTTGGCCTCCTGCTGCTCGAGGATCTTGGCTTCGCGCGCGATCTTCAGCTGCTGCTCGAGCTCACGCAATTCGAGGATGAGGCGCGAGTCACCGGCCTCGATCGGGCTGATCACGCAATGAAGGTGCACGCGCTCCCCGCCCACGTCGAGCGCGAGGTCGTTCTCGTTGAATCCGGCCTCGGTTTCGAGCGAACGGTGCAGGCGCTGCACGAAATCCTCGTTGCCGGGCAGCGCCTTGTCGAGGCCCACGCCGATAAGGTGCTTGCGCCCGTGGGCGAGCAGCGTCTCGGCGGCGGGATTCGCGTAGGTCACGTGGAGGCTTTCGTCGAGCATCAGGACGGCGGTGGTCAACAGCTCGAGACCGGAGAGCGGGATCACGATCTGTCTCCACGGAAAAAAGCAATAAGCGCGCCAGCCGGGGAGGCTGGCGCGTCGGCGGAACGGGGTTGCCGGAAGGGGAGACTGCGCGAGGCTAGGGCTTCAGCGCGCCAAGCTCTTTCTTCAGCGCCTCGATGTTCTTCTCGTGCTCGGCGACGGTAGCTTGCAAGCCGCGGATACGACCCGAGGCCTTTTCGATGTTGTTGCGGAATTCCATCATCTGCGACGCCGTGGGATCGGTCGCCTGCTGCGCCATGCGAACCGCGGCGACGAGCGTCGGGTTCTGTTGCTCCTGCAGGACCGCGCCGCGCGCGCCCCCGAGCGACTCTTCCTCGCGCTGCAGCTCTTCCTCGAGGATCCTGCGGCGATCGTTGTCGCGGCGCCTCTGTACCTGCGGCTCGACGGAGGCGAGCGTCGGCGAGATGGCCGTCGCGGACTTTTCCGGCTTCGCTTCCGTTTTCGCGGCTTCCACTTTCTCCACCACGGCGACCGGCTTGGGCGCAGTCGCCGCCGGCGCGGGAGCCGACTGGATGATGGTGATGGGCTCGAGCTCCATCACGGTTGCGCCCTTCATGGGCTTGTTCGAATAGGTGACGCGGCCGCTTTCGTCGACCAGCTTGTAGATCGTCGACTGTGCGAACGCGGTGGTCGTCGCAGCGACTGCGAGACTCGCGATCCAGACGACTTTCATGCCGCGCTCCCTTTCGCGATACGGGACGGACAGGATAGGGAGCGGTCATGGAAAAAGCAACAAGATCAAGGAGATGGGCACACCAACGTACCATAGGTTGTGGTTGCGGGGACGCGGGAACACAAGTGGCAGCGCCTGTGGGGCCGACAAAAAAGGGGCGGAGGACCGCCCCTTTGTCTGCCGGCTACGCACCCTCAGGCCGAGTAGTACATCTCGAACTCGAGCGGATGGGTCGTCATGCGGAAGCGCGTGACCTCCTCCATCTTGAGCGCGATGTACGCATCGATCACGTCGTTGGTGAAGACGCCGCCGCGCGTGAGGAACTCGCGATCGCCGTCGAGCGCATCGAGCGCCTCGTCGAGCGAAGCGCACGGGTGCGGCACTTTCGCGGCTTCCTCGGGCTCGAGGTCATAGAGGTTCTTGTCGAGCGGGTCTCCGGGATGCATCTTGTTCTGCACGCCGTCCAGGCCCGCCATCAGCATCGCGGTGAACGCGAGGTAAGGATTCGCCGTGGGGTCCGGGAAGCGCACTTCGACGCGGCGCGATTTCGGGCTGGCGACGAAGGGGATGCGGCAGGCCGCCGAGCGGTTGCGCGCCGAATACGCGAGGTTGATCGGCGCCTCGAATCCGGGCACCAGGCGCTTGTACGAATTGGTGCCCGGGTTGGTGATCGCGTTCAACGCCTTCGCGTGCTTGATGATCCCGCCGATGTAGTAAAGCGCGAAGTCCGACAAGCCCGCGTAGTTGTCGCCGGCGAAGAGGTTCTGCCCGCCCTTCCACACCGACTGGTGCACGTGCA
>JBGOST010000412.1:0-3119 GCA_041476125.1 Usitatibacter sp.
AGAGGATGACGCGGCCTTCGGCATCGGTGTTTCCGACTTCGAGGGTGAGGCCCTTGCGCGTGCGCACGACGTCTCCCGGGCGATACGCATTGCCGCTCACGGCGTTCTCGACCGTGGGGATGAGCATGTGCAGGTACACCGGGAGCTTTCGCTGCATCACGAGGCGCGCCAACGCCAACGCATGCGCGGCACCCCCCATGTCCTTCTTCATGAGGCGCATGCCTTCGGCGGTCTTCAGGTCGAGGCCGCCGCTGTCGAAGCAGACCCCCTTGCCCACGATCGCCACGCGCGGATGCTTGGGATTTCCCCAGTGGATCTCGAGCAGCCGGGGCGGTCGCGCCGCGGCGCGCCCGACGGTGTAGATCGCGGGAAAGTTCTGCGCGAGGAGCTCGTCGCCGACCCACTCGTCGAACTCGCCGCCGAAGAGCTCGGCCTGCTCGCGCGCCGCATCCGAGAGCTGCTCGGGCCCCATGTCCTCGGCGGGCGTGTTGACGAGGTCGCGCACCAGCCGCACCGCCTGCGCCATGTCCAGAGCTTCCCGCACGCGCGAGGACGAGTCGAGCTGCAGGTCCGCGGGCTTGCGCTTCGCCTTGCGGTAGCGCGCGAACTGGTAGCCGCCCAAGTCCCAGCCGAACGCCGCGTTCTCCGGCGCGATCGCGATCGGGCCCTTGCCGAGCGAATAGCGCGCGCGCGGCAGCTTGAGCGGCAAGCCCGCGAGCGCCCACGGATCGGCCGCGTCACGCACGCCCACGAGAACGCTCGCGATGCCGCCCTTCGCGTCGGGAACCAGCGCGAACGTGTGCGGGGCTGCGTCGAATCCCGAATCCGATGCCCAACGGCGTTGCTCGGGCTTGAGCGAGGCGAGAAGCTTCGGCAGCCGCTTCGCGTCCGTGGCGAGAATCGGAATCGCCTTCTCGAAAGCCTTCCTGTCGACGATGACGGTCACGATTTCACGCGCCGGTAGTCGATCTCCCACAGCGTCGTCCACGCCTTGCCGTCGTCGTCGGAGCGCTGCCAGAGCCACTTCAGGGCGTCGCTCGCGACCTTGTCGAAGACCATTCGCTGCTTGAACCGGCGCCCGTCGCGCTGCACCTCGCGCGAGAACGTCATGCGCCCGTCAATCACGGCCCCCGTGAAATCGAGGTAGGTGGCGGTGTTGTCGACCCAGGTCTGCTTCCACTGTTTCGAGGGACGGTCGAACGTGGAATGGCTGCGGCCGACGAGCGGGGAGCCGGGCGGCCCGGAGAACTCCTCGAGGATCACGCAGCCGTCGAGGATCTTGGTGACGCGATTGCGGCTCCTCACGGTGTTGCCCTGCGCGAGATAGGTGAGGTCCCACTCGCCCACCCAGAAATCGAGCTGCTTCGACTCGGGCGAATCGCAGCCGTAGGCGGGCTGCTGCTGCCCGAACGCGCCGCCGCTCGCCGCGAGCAGCAATGCGGTCCAGGCGAAGATCCTCATGGAAAACCTCCCAACGATGTTCGTGCGCACATTCTAGGTCGTATCATGGGCCCCGGAGGAAAAATGCGAATCGCGCTTCGGATCCTTGCAATGCTCGCCATCGCCGCGCCCCATGCATCGGGTGCGGCGGAGGACGTTCCTTTCATCACCACGCCCGACAACGTGACGCTCGCGATGCTCGAGATGGCGAAGGTCGGCACGCGCGACTACGTGATCGACCTGGGCTCGGGCGACGGGCGCATCGTGATCACGGCCGCCGCGCGCTTCGGCGCCTCGGGGCTGGGCGTGGAGCTCATCCCCGACCTCGTGCGCCAGAGCCGCGAGAGCGCGAAACGCGCGGGCGTGGAAACACGCACCGAATTCCGCGAGCAGGACCTCTTCGAGACCGATCTCAAGAAGGCCACGGTGGTGACGCTCTACCTTCTTCCGGAAGTGAACCTGCAGCTGCGCCCCAGGCTCCTCGCCCTCAGGCCCGGCACGCGGATCGTCTCGCACGACTGGGACATGGGCGACTGGAAGCCGGACCAGGAGCGCAAGCTCGCCGTTCCCGACAAGAAGGTCGGATTCGAGAAGTCGAGCCGCGTCTTCCTCTGGACCGTGCCCGCGCGCATCGAGGGCGAATGGTGCGGCACCGGCACGGCGCGCGGCACCACGCTCGCGCTGCGCCAGCAATTCCAGGAATTCCAGGGCGAGCTCGTCGTCGATCGCGGCGCGCCCAGGCCCTTCGAAGGCCGCATCGAGGGCAGCGCGCTGCACGTCACCAAGGCCGACGAGCGCTTCGAGCTGATGCTCAACCGCAAGCGGCTCGTCATGCGCTTCGGCGGCCTGCCCTTCTCCACGCAGCGCGCGATCGCGTTCGCGCCGCGCAAGGGCGCCTCGTGCTGAAAGCTCACTTGCGCGTAAACGGGAGTCCGGGCTGGGCGCAGTCATTCATCTTCACGAGCATGGCATCGCCCACCGCGACCGCAGGAGAAGCGGCGAGCGGCACGATCTGGGAAAGCCTGCTTCGCCCATTGTTGAATCTCACCAGGGCGAAGCGAGTCCTTCTCATTCGATCCGCGGAAAGCCCGGAACGACAATCGACGGTGGCGTGCACGTTGATTTCCTCGCCCCCGACCATGTGGGTCACGATGCCTTCGCGCCATCCATCCTCATAGGCGTATTTCCCCTGCAGGTAGACCAGCGCGCAGCCGCAAAGGCCCAACGCTAGCGCCAGCGAATATGGGAGTCTGACCCTCATATTCACTTGCTCGAGCGCGTGAAGGGATACCACGCGAGTGCAGCAACGACCAGCACCCAGACGATCACCGGACCGCTCGGCAGGTCGAACGCCGTCGAGACCAGCAATCCCGCGGCGTAGCCGGCGGCGCCGATGGTCCATGCGGCGATGAGCCGGCGCTTCGCCATGCGCCGCGTGGCGAGCGGCGGGACGATGAGTGTCGCGAATACGAGGTAGAGGCCGACGAGCTGCACCGATACCGTGACGGCGAGCGCGAACAGCACGTAGAAACCGGTTCGCCCGATACGCTCGCGCCACCCGAACCACAGCGCCAGAATCACCGCGTACACCGCCGCGGCCCACGCCAGTCGAATCGGCTGCGCCCAGAGGATCTGTCCCACCAGGAGGTCGCGCAAGTGCTCGCTGCCGTGGGGGTTGG
>JBGOST010000413.1:0-3106 GCA_041476125.1 Usitatibacter sp.
AGCGACAGATACGCCGCCATGATGGGAATATCGGCCGACTGCACCGCCTGGATGAACAACAAACCCATGCCCGGCCACTGGAACACGGTCTCGGTGATGATCGCGAAGGCGATGATGTTTCCGAGCTGCAGCCCGGTGATGGTGATCACCGGCACCAGCGTGTTCTTCAACGCGTGCCCGAAGTTCACCGCGCGGTCGTTCAGGCCGC
Source organism: Usitatibacter sp. (assembly GCA_041476125.1). GTDB lineage: Bacteria > Pseudomonadota > Gammaproteobacteria > Burkholderiales > Usitatibacteraceae > Usitatibacter. The sequence continues at coordinate 209 of JBGOST010000413.1, forward strand.
GCGCCCGCGCGAACTTGATGTAGTCGGTGCGCAGCACCTCGAGCATCTCCGCGCGCACCAGCCGCATGATGAGCGTCATCGGGAAGAATCCCAGCGTGATCGCGGGCAGGATCAACGCCTTCAGTCCCGACGTGGTGAGCAGCCCCGTGGACCACATGCCGATCTTCACCGTGTCGCCGCGCCCGAACGACGGCAGCAGCCCCAGCCAGACGGCGAAGATGAGGATCAGGAAGATGCCGATGAGGAAGTTGGGCAGCGACACGCCGACGAGCGAAGTGGTGAGGAGCGCGCGCGAGACCCACGAATTGCGCCGCAGGGCCGTGTAGACGCCGACGGAAATTCCCACGGCGAGCCCGATCAACGCCGCGGTGATCGCGAGCTCGAGCGTGGCGGGCAGGCGCTCGACGAGCAGCGTGGACACCGGCCGCCCCAGGCGCAGCGAGATGCCGAAGTTGCCCTGCACCGCGTTGGCGATGAAGGTCACGAACTGGACGTAGAACGGCTTGTCCAGGCCGAGGATCTGGCGCATCTGGTCGCGGTCGGCCTGTGTCGCCTCCGGCGGCAGCATCAGGGAGACCGGGTCGCCCACGAAGTTGAAGAGCGAAAAGGCGATGAAGCCGACCACCAGCATCACGATGATGCCCTGCATCAGGCGGCGCAGGATGAAAGCGATCATCTAGAAAAAAGGGCGGCCGTGGCCGCCCTTCTGATGCTCACTGGACCTTGACCCACTTCACCGTGAGCCGGTTGTCGGCGCGGTGCACGACGCTCACGTTGGAGCGCATCGCCCACGGGATCACCTGGAAATGCAGCGGGATGTGGCCGACGTCGGCCATGTGGATCGCCGTGACCTCACGCCCCAGCGCCGCGCGCTTCTTGCTGTCGATCTCGGTCTTCAGCTTGTCGATCGCCTCGTCGACCTTGGCGTTCGAGTACTTGCCGAGGTTGTAGTCGCCGTCCGCGGTCTTCCCCACCACGGTGCGCAGCAGGCTCTGCACCGCGTACTGAGAGTCGAACGTCGGCACGCCCCAGCCGAGCATGTAGAAGCTCGTATCGTAGTTCTGGATCTTCGGGAAGTACTGCGCGCGCGGCATCGCGTTCACCTTCACGTTCACGTTGATCTGCGCCAGCATCCCGGCGATGGCCACGCAGATCTTCTCGTCGGCGATGTAGCGGTTGTTGGGGCAGTCGAGCGTGACCTCGAAGCCGTTCGGATAGCCGGCGTCGGCGAGGAGTTTTTTCGCGCGCGCGCGATCGGGCGCCTTCGGCTTGTCGAGGTCCTTCGGGTAGCCGTCCACCTGCGGGGCGTACATCACCGCCGTGGGAATTCCCAGGCCGCGCAGGACCTGCGTCTTGATGGCGTTCAGGTCGATGGCTGCCTGGATCGCCTCCCGGACCCTCTTGTCCTTGAACGGGTTCTTGCCCTTCACGTTCGAGTACTGCAGCTCGTCTCTCCACTGGTCCATGCCGAGGAAGATGGTGCGGTTCTCGTTGCCCTCGACGATCTTGATCTTGGGATCCTGCTTCAACCGCGGGATGTCCTGGGGCGCGGGGTCGAGCATGAAGTCGATCTCGCCCGAAAGGAGCGCGGCAAGCCGCGTGGCGTCGGACTTGATCGGCTGGTAGACGATCTCGTTCACGTTGCCTTCCATCTTGCCCCACCAGTTGGAGTTGAGGACCGCGACCGTCTTCACGTCGGCCTCCCGGCTTTTCAGGATGAAGGGCCCGGTGCCGTTCGCGTTCCTCGAGGCGTAGGTCTCTTCCTTGTTGCGGTAGTCCTGGGGCTTGAGCACGTTGTGCTTGGTCGACCACGCCTTGCTCATCATGCGCACTTCGGTGAGCTGCGGAATCAGCACCGGCGCGGGGCCCTCGGTGACGATGTCGACGGTGAGATCGTCGACCTTGCGCGCTTCCTTCACGCCGGCGAGGTAGGGCTTGAAGTTCGAGGTGTCGGAGAGCGCGCGCTGGATCGAAAACACGACGTCATCCGCGTTGAAGGGGCTGCCGTCGTGGAATCGCACGTTGGGACGCAGCTTGAAGCGCGTGGTCGTGGGGTTCACTTGCGACCACGAAAGGGCCAGGCACGGCTCGACCTTGAGGTCCTTGCCGCGGGTCACCAGCGGCTCGTAGATACTGTCGAGGTACGCGTTGGTGAACCCTTCGTTGTTGCCGTGCGGATCGATGGTGGTGATGTCGCCCTGGCTCGAGAATCGCAGGGTCTTGCCCTCCGAGACAGGGGCCGCGACGAGCGCGGCAGCCAGCAAAGCGGCGCGGATGACGGTAGCGGCGGTCATGGTATTTTTCTCCCGTTTTCGAGGCTTTGAAGTATGGTAGCAAAACTGGTGTCAGGGACGAGTTTTCCGATGACGCAAGAGATATTTCGCGACGATCCATACCTTGCCGAGGCCGAGGCTACGGTCGCGTCCTGCGATGCGCGCGGCATCGCGCTCGACCGGACCGTATTCTATCCGCGCGGCGGCGGGCAGGCGGGAGACGCCGGCAGCCTCGTCCGTGGCGACGGATCCGTCATCGCGATCGCCGACACCATTAAGGGAATTTCTCCCTCTCCCTTGGGAGAGGGCCGGGGAGAGGGTCAGTCTTTCGAAATCCTGCACATCCCCGCCCCAGGCCAGGAGGCCGCGCTCGCCACCCTGGCTCCCGGCGAGAAAGTGACGCAGCATCTCGACTGGGGACGCCGCCACCGCCACATGCGCTTCCACACCGCCACCCACCTCCTGTGCGCGATCGTCCCGCACCAGACCAACGGCTGCTCGATCACCGCGGGCTATGCGCGCCTCGACTTCGACATGGTCGAGCCGCTCGACCGCGAGCATCTCGAGCGCGAGCTGGCGCGGCTCGTCGCCGAGGCGCACGAGGTGCGCACCGTCTGGATCACCG
>JBGOST010000414.1:0-3103 GCA_041476125.1 Usitatibacter sp.
ATCTGGGAGACGTACGCGCCGTACTCGGGTACGTTCAGCGGCGACCACAGCTTCTGCACGACCTTGCCGCCGGCCGCCTGGAATCCGGCCTGGAAGCCGGCCGAGCCCTCGTGGCCGTACGTGAAGTCGTCGGCGACCGACGCGATGGTCTTCATTCCCGCCTTGCGCGCCGCGAAGTCGCCCAGCACGTGCATCGGCTGCGCGGCGGTGCCCACCGCGTGGATCACATAGTCGCTTTGCTTCTGCTGCGCGAGGTCCTTCTGCGCGGCGGAGGTCGGCGTGATGAGCGGCACCCGCGCCTGGCGGATGTAGTCGTCGATCGCGAGCGCCTCGAACGTCGCGAGCGGCCCGATGATCACGTGAACGTGCTCTTTCTCGACCAGCTCCTGGACCTTGGCCTTCGCCTGCGGGGGCAAGCCCGCGGTGTCGGCGATGAAGAGCTCCACCTTGCGGCCGGCGAGCGTGAAGTTGCGCTCCTTGAGGAAGAGGTTGATGCCTTCCTCCATCTGCTTGCCGCCGGCGGCGAGCGCCCCGGTGCGAACGGTGAGGAGTCCCAATCGAAGGGGCTCGGATTGGGCGAGCGCGAGGGGCGTTGCGAGAAGTGCGACGACAAGGAAGGCGAGGCGGCGGAGCAAAGTCTGGGCAGGCATGGCGGTCCTCGTGAGGGCGGGGAGGGCGTATTCTGCCTCAGCGCGCGGGGTCCGGGCGTAATCCGTAGCGAACGGGGCGGCGCTAAAATGGGCGCATGAGCCAGTCGTGCCGTTTTGGTTTCGCCGCGCTTGTCGCCCTTTTGGCGCTGATCGGCGGCGCGCGCGCCGCGCCCACGCTCGGCGGCTGCCCCGTCTTTCCGGCGAACAACTACTGGAACACCCCCGTCGATAGCCTTCCGGTGCACGCGAGCTCGGCCGCGTGGGTGAATTCGATCGGCGCGACCACGCGGCTGCATCCCGACTGGGGCAACGTGCTCGCGGACAACTACGGCATCCCGTTCGTCACCGTCACCGGGAGCCAGCCGGCGGTGCCCATCACCTTCGATCCCGACGGCTATCCCGACGAGAGCGATCCCGGCCCGTTCCCGATTCCACCGAACGCGCCGATCGAAGGCGGAAATGCCAGCGATGGCGACCGCCACGTAATCGCGGTCGACACCACGAATTGCATGCTCTACGAGCTGTTCTACGCGTTCCCGGTCGGCGGCGGCACGAGCTGGAGGGTTTACTCCTCGGCGAGATTCGACCTGAGGTCGAACGCGCTGCGGCCGGACATGTGGACCTCGGCGGACGCGGCGGGGTTCGCGGTCTTTCCCGGGCTCGTGCGCTGGGATGAAGTGGCCGCGGGCGAGATCGCGCACGCCATTCGATTCACCGCGAGCCGCATCTGGGGACGCAGCGCCAACGCGCCTTATTACCTGTGGCCCGCGCGGCACTGGTCGGGGAGCAGCACCGATTCCACGCGCCCGCCGATGGGCGCGCGCTTCCGGCTGAAGAGCTCCTTCGACATCTCCGGGTTCGACGCGCGCACGCAGGTGATCCTGCGCGCCTTCAAGAAGTACGGCCTGGTGCTCGCGGATGCGGGAAGCAATTGGTATTTCCAGGGCGTCTCAGACACGCAATGGCCCGACGTCGTCTTCGACCAGCTCATGTCGATTGCCGGCAGCAACTTCGAGGCGGTGGACACCTCCGTGATGCAGGTCGATCCGAACACGGCCGAGGCGAAGCAGTCGGGCAGCACGAGCTACCAGGGGCTGTGGCTCAAACGGCCTCTCGATGAATCGGGCTGGGGAGTGAACCTCACGCACCAGGGCAACATCCTCTTCGCCACCTGGTTCACCTACGACAGCGACGGCAGCGGCATGTGGCTGGTGATGTCCAACGGCCCGCAGACGAGCCCGGGTAATTACTCGGGGACGCTCTATCGCACCACGGGGCCGCCCTTCAACGCCGCGCCTTTCACCCCGATCGTGTACCCGGACAACTACACGACCGTGGGAACGTTGTCCTTTTCCTTTACGGACGCGAACAGCGGCACCATGAGCTATACGGTGAATGGCGTCGCGCAATCGAAGCCGATCGGGCGCTACATCTACGCCAGCGGCGGCACCAACTGCATGCTCGGCGGCTCGCAGGGCGCTTCGCCCAACTACCAGGACCTGTGGCTCGCCGCGCCGGTGAATTCCGAGGCGGGGTGGGGCGTGAACCTCACGCACCAGGGTGACATTCTCTTCGCCACCTGGTTCACGTACGAGGCGGGCGGCAAGGGGTTGTGGCTGGTGATGTCGAACGGCAACAAGACGGCACCCGGCGTGTACACGGGCGAGCTGCAGCGCACTACCGGCCCCGCCTTCAATGCCGTGCCCTTCAATCCCTCGCTGGTGACGCGCACGCCGGTGGGCAGCGCGACGTTTCGTTTCACGGACGCCAACAACGGGACTTTCAGCTACACCGTGAACGGCTTCTCGCAGTCGAAGCCCATCACGCGCCTTTTCTACGCCACGCCCGCGACGGTTTGCAATTGAAAACGTTCCTCCCTCTCCCTTGGGAGAGGGCCGGGGAGAGGGTAATGGACTCCGAGAAGCTCGACCGCATCGTTGCCGACGCACGCCGCGCCGCGCTCGAGCGCGGGCAGGGCTATCGCGAGCAGGCGCTCAAGATCTATCCGTGGATCTGCGGGCGCTGTGCGCGGGAGTTCACGCGTGCCAACTTGCGCGAGCTGACTGTTCATCATCGCGACCACAACCACGACAACAATCCGCCGGACGGCAGCAATTGGGAGCTGCTCTGCCTGTACTGCCACGATAACGAGCACCAGAAGCAGCTGGAGGCGGCAACGGGTGCGCGCGGCGGCGCGGAGGCTCAGCCGCTCGCGACTCACTCGCCCTTCGCGAATCTCAAGGCGATGCTGGAAAAGAAGGAGAGGAAATAGCAGATGTCGAAACGATTCGCGATCAAGTGGCTGCCGCAGCCCAAAGTGGGCAACTATCCCGCGGCGCTGTCCTACCTCTCGCTCATCTATCCGCCGAAGGTCGCGGCCGCTCACGTGAAGCGCTTGCGGCGCGCTCCGGTGACGTCGTTCAAGTCGAAGGACATCTTCCGCGCCTCGGGCC
>JBGOST010000415.1:0-3094 GCA_041476125.1 Usitatibacter sp.
AAGATGGTCGACGCCCGTGAGCATCGTGCCGAACATCTTGCGGTTGGCGGGAATGCCGCCCACCGAGATGCCGCCGAAGCCCACGCCGTGATAGCCGCGCTCGCGTCCGATGAGCCGCATGCGCGAGCCCTCGCCGCGCGTGCGATACCACGCGATCGCGATCTTGAGCGCGCTGTCGACGGCCTCGGATCCGGAATTGCAGAAGAAGACATGGTCGAGCTTGCCGGGCGCCAGCTCGACGATGCGGTTGGCGAGCTCGAAGGCGAGCGGATGCCCCATCTGGAACGCCGGGGCATAGTCCATCGTCGCCGCCTGCTTCTGGATCGCCTCGACGATGGGCTTGCGGCAGTGCCCCGCGTTGCAGCACCACAGGCCGGCGAAGCCGTCGAGGATCCGGCGGCCGTCCGCAGTCGTGTAGTACATGCCCTCGGCCGCCACCACCAGGCGCGGTGCCGCCTTGAACTGGCGGTTCGCCGTAAACGGCATCCAATAGGAATCGAGCTCTTCGCGAGCAATTTTCAGCGGGTCGGAAAGTAGGGTCATCGGGGAGTCGGCCGCGAAGCGCCGTGGAAATCACTGGAGACCCACAATTTACCGCACCTTTCCATCGCGCGTGTCAGACAACGCTTACGCCCGGATCGGAGGCTAACCGGCAGAGGCGGCCGCGCGTTGCCCGTATCGTGGGCGACTCACTCCTCAATTTCTGCGAGGTACCTCATCATGTGGAAACGAAAACTCCTGCTGGGTGCGCTTGCCGCCGCGTCGATCGGGATGACCTCGGCCCCCGCCGCCGCCGTCGGAATTTATCTCGACATCGCGCCGCCCGCGCCGCGCTATGAAGTCGTGCCCGCACCGCGCGCCGGCTACACATGGGCGCCTGGCGTCTGGGAATGGCGCAATGGCCAACACGTCTGGGTCCGCGGACATTGGGTCCGCGAGCGCCGCGGCATGTATTGGCATCCTGATCGCTGGGAACAGGTCGATGGCCGCTGGATGTTCAAGCGCGGCGCCTGGGACCGCGCGCGCTGGGCCGAGAACCGCTCCGGTTACGGCGACCGCGACCGCGACGGAGTGCCCAACCGCCTCGACCGTGACCGCGACGGCGACGGCGTTCCCAATCGCCTCGATCGCGCCCCCGATAATCCCCGTCGTCAATAGTCTGTAGTAGCTCCTGTTGGGACCGCCCTTTGCAGAGGGCGGTCCCTTTTTCTTGTGTCATCCTCGTGGCCGATTCGCTGATCGCGACACAGGCTTCACCCCTGAATGCGGGCCCAGCGCCGGCATTTCCTTTTTCGCCGGTAAGGGCGATGATGTCGGGTTGCCATGAGACTTATCACGTACTACCAGCAGGGCGGGCTGCCACGCATCGGCGTGCGCGTGGGACACCGCGTTCTCGACATCGAGGCCGGATCGCGCGTCGACGGCGAGCCGCTCCCCGGGACCATGAAGACCCTGCTTCGCGAGGGTCGCGGCGCGCTCTCACGCGTGCAGGCGCTCGCGAAGGCCGCGCAGACCAACGCCGGGCGCTTCGCCGGCGCGATGGTCGAGGAACGCGCCATCCGTTTCCTGCCGCCCGTTCCCGACGCCGACAAGTTCCTGTGCGTGGGGAAGAACTACCGCTCGCACCTGGAAGAGCTCAAGCGCAACGACCTCATCAAGGAAATGCCCGAGGAGCCGACCGGCTTCATCAAGCTCAATTCGTCGCTCGTCGGCCACAACACCAAAGTGGTGAAGCCCGAGGGCATCGCGCATCTCGACTACGAGCCTGAGCTCGTCTTCGTGATCGGCCGGCGCGCGCTCGGCGTGGGCAAGGAAGACGCGATGGATTACGCGGTCGGCGTGACGATCCTCAACGATCTCACCGACCGCGACATGCAGAAGCGCGAGGTCGCCTCGGGATCGCGCTTCTGGACCTCGAAGAACGCGCCCGGTTTCGGTCCCCTCGGGCCGGAGATCGTCACCATGGACGAGATCGCCGATCCGTACGACTTGTGGATGACGTGCTCGGTGAACGGCGAGGAACGCATGCGTGTCAACACGCGCGAGCAGATCTGGAAGCTGCCCGATATCATCGAGCACTTCTCGCGCAACATTCCGATCGAGCCCGGCGACATGTTCTCGACCGGCGCGCCCGGCGGCGTGGCGGTCGGCAAGGCGAACGCGCAGGATCTTTACCTGAAGCCGGGAGACGTCGTCGAATGCTCGATCGAAGGGATCACCACGCTGCGCACGACGATCGTCGCGCCCGGCGCCTCGCAATGACCTTCGCGCGCGCGCTGCTCGCCGCGCTGTTCTGCTTCGCCTCCTCGGCCTTTGCGCAGGATTTTCCCGCCCGGCCCGTGCACATCATCGTGCCGTTTCCTCCGGGCGGCGGCGCCGATGCGCTCGCCCGAATCATGACGCCCTATCTCAACAGGATCTGGGGGCAGCCGATCATCATCGAGAACAAGCCGGGCGCGAGCGGCCAGATCGGAGCAGAGTTCGTCGCCAACGCGCCGGCCGACGGCTACACGCTCATGATGAGCTCGACCGCCTCGCTCACCGAGAAGAACGTAAGCCGCTTCGCGCCCGTGACCCTCGTCTCCGCTTCGCCCTACGTGATCGTCGTGAATCCCAAGGTGCCGGCGAGCAGCATTCGCGAGCTCGTCGCCTACGCGAAGGCGAATCCCGGCAAGCTCACGTTCGGCTCGTCGGGATCGGGCGCGGCATCGCACCTTTCCGCGGAGCTCTTCAAGTCCCTCGCAGGGGTCGAGATGCTGCACGTCCCCTACAAGGGCACGGGCCAGGCGGTGACGGACCTGCTCGCCGGGCAGATCGATCTCATGTTCGCACCCGCGCAGACAGTGATGCAGCACGTGCAGGCGGGGAAGCTGAAGGCCCTCGCGGTGACGAGCGCGAAGCGCTCCGCCACGCTTCCCGACCTTCCGACGGCGGCCGAGGCGGGCGTGCCCGGCTACGAGGCGATCGGATGGTTCGGGCTGCTCGCCCCCGCGGCGACACCGCGGGCGGTGGTGGCGAAGATCTCGGCCGACGCCAACCGCGTGCTCGCCGACCCCGAGGTGAAGCAGAAGACGGTCGCGCTGGGCGCCGAGCC
>JBGOST010000416.1:0-3077 GCA_041476125.1 Usitatibacter sp.
CGATGGCGCCATACAAGATTGGCGGCCGCGTGCACCACCCCCCGACAGGAGAATGATCATGATGATGTCACTCGGCATCGGCGACGTCGCTCCCGATTTCACCGCGGAAACCACGCAGGGCCCGATCCGTTTCCATGAATGGATGGGAAACGGCTGGGCGATCCTGTTCTCGCATCCGAAGGACTACACGCCGATCTGCACCACCGAGCTCGGCTATCTCGCGGGCCTCAAGCCCGAATTCGACAAGCGCGGCTGCAAGATCATGGGCCTGAGCGTGGACCCGGTGAGCGACCACCGCGGCTGGGCCAAGGACATCGAGGAGACGCAGGGGCATGCACTGAACTACCCGCTGATCGGCGACGAGGACCTGAAGGTGGCCAAGCTCTACGGAATGCTGCACCCCAATGCCGGGGATTCGGCGGCAGGGCGCAGCGCCGCGGACAATGCCACCGTGCGCACCGTCTTCGTGATCGGCCCCGACAAGAAGGTGAAGGCGCTCGTCGCCTATCCGATGAGCACCGGGCGCAACTTCGACGAGATCCTGCGCATTCTCGACTCGGCGCAGCTCACGGCGAAGCACAAGGTCGCCACGCCCGCCAACTGGAAAGTCGGCGACGACGTGGTGATCGCCGCGTCGGTTTCGGACGAGGAAGCGAAGAAGAAGTGGCCGAAGGGCTGGAAGGCGGCCAAGCCGTACCTACGCGTGGTGCCGCAACCCGACTGAGCCGCCTTGCGCGCGGTGCGCGCCGATGGCCCACTGCGACACGGCCTTCTCGCGCGGGCTCAACCCCAGCACGCGGTGGAAGGCGCGGCGCACGCGGGCGCGTTCGACGAACTTCGCCGGGGTCGTTCCCGCCTCCTGGACGAAGAGCCGCGCCACCGCGTCGATCGAATGGTCCGACACGCTGCGATCGGAGAGGCCGAATCCGCGCGTATCGAGGCGCACCAGCGCATGGCGGCGCGAGAGCTCGGCGAACCAGTGCCCGAGCACCGGGCTCTCCAGGTCGAGCTCGAGGTGGCAATGGCCGCCCGAGAGCATGACCAGCGGCGGGCCGCGGCCGATCACCGAGTACGCGATCCTCGCGCCGTCGGGTGCCTCGCAGAATCGGATGCGTTGGCGGATGTCGCCCATGGGGAAATTCTATAGGGTGGCCGAAAAAGCGGGATTGTTGTCGCCGGGAAGGGCGCTTCCCGCACTACGATGGGGCTTTCAGCGGAGGCTCAGATGGGCGGCGAAACCGGCCGGACGTTGTGGACCCGGGCCAAGGCGCGCTTCGCGGCGAAGCTCGAGGAGCTGAGCGACGAAGTCCGCGCCTACCCGACGCCGATCGCGCGTTGCGATGACCAGCTTCCCAAGCTGCTCGACCGCCGCAGCGCGGCGCAGCGGCGCATGCGCCTGGCCGACGAGCAGGCGGTCGAGGGATTCTCGGATGCTCGATACGCCGCGCTGATCGAGGAATTCACCCGCGACGACGATGACGATCCCGAGCTGGCGGCTTTGCGCCGGGAGGCGCGAGCGCTGCTCACGCGGAAATCGAGAAGCGGCGCTTGAGCGCCTCGTAGGCGCACGAGGAATCGAAGGCGCCGTCCTTGTCGATGCCGTGATGGCGCCACACCTCGTTCCAGAGATGGATCGCGAAGGAGTCCGGCAACTCCGGCAAGGGCCTGGTCACGAGCTCGTGCGCATTCCACCAATCGATGGGGCAGATCGCTTCGGGTGCCAGCGCGTAGTGCGCGAGGCCGTGCTCGATGAACTTGCGCGAAACCAGGATAGGGCCGATCTCGCCCCACCGCACCGCCGCCTTGTCCACCGCGACGCAAGCCTCGCAGCACTCGCGCACCACCGCGCTGCCCGCGGGGGCCTGCAACAGGCAGGCGTTGAGCTTCACGGTGAGCCGTAAATCAGGCGCGCGGGGAGGGCGCCTTTCGCTCGCGATGCAGTAGGGCGCATTCGCCGCGAATGCGAAAGGCTTGAGGCACACGATGTCGATGTCGCACCACAGCCCGCCGCCCTGGTGCAGCAGCTTGTAGCGAAAGTAGTTGGAGAAGGCCGAGGGACTGCCCTTGCCGAACCCTGCGGAGTAGGTGAAAACCTCCGACTCCGCAAGGACCTCCCGGGCATCGCGGCGGATCGTTCCGGCGGGCACTCCCGCAACCTCGCCGTACGCGTAGAGATGAACGGCGTGGCCGTTGGCGAGGAACGAAGCGATCGAGAGCCTCTCGAGCGTCGACAGGCGCGAGCCGACCCAGAGCATTTGGATCGGAGGAAGCAAGTTACCCTCTCCCCGGCCCTCTCCCAAGGGAGAGGGAGAACGTCACAAGATCTCCGCGGCGTGGTCCGCAAGCCTCGAGCGCTCGCCGCGCATGAGCGTGACATGGCCCGAGTGGTCCCATCCCTTGAAGCGGTCGACCACGTAGGTGAGGCCGGAGGAGCCCTCGGTGAGGTACGGCGTGTCGATCTGCGCGATGTTGCCGAGGCAGACCACCTTGGTGCCCGGCCCGGCACGCGTGATGAGCGTCTTCATCTGCTTGGGTGTGAGGTTCTGCGCCTCGTCGATGATGAGGTACTTGTTGATGAAGGTGCGCCCGCGCATGAAATTGAGGCTCTTCACCTTGATGCGGTTGCGAATGAGGTCCGCGGTGGCCGCGCGCCCCCAGGCCCCCGCCTCGTCGTCGGTGCGCATGAGGACGTCGAGGTTGTCCTCGAGCGCGCCCATCCACGGCGTCATCTTCTCCTCCTCGGTGCCGGGGAGGAAGCCGATGTCCTCCCCCACGGGCACCGTTACGCGGGTCATGATGATCTCGCTGTAGACCTTGAAGTCGAGCGTCTGCATGAGGCCCGCGGCGAGCGTGAGGAGCGTCTTGCCGGTTCCCGCCTGGCCGAGGAGGGTCACGAAGTCGATCTCCGGATCCATCAGGAGGTTCAACGCGAAGTTCTGCTCGCGATTGCGCGCCGTGATGCCCCACACGTTGTTCTTCTGGTGGGTGTAGTCTCTGATGGTCTGCAGGATCGCGGTCTTGCCGCTCTGCTCCTTTACCTGCGCGTAGAACGGTTTGTCGGTTTCGTGGTAGATGAA
>JBGOST010000417.1:0-3075 GCA_041476125.1 Usitatibacter sp.
CACCACCGGGCGGCGATAGGCCTTTCTCTTGGGGCGTTTCGGGCGGTCGTGAGAGCTCAAGACGTTTCTCCTTGCAGCCAGAAGCTTAGACTGAGTGGGCGCAGATTGCTCCAGCGCTCGTCGCGATCGGTGTCGGCGCGCACCGATGGAATTCTGCTCCTGTCGACATAGCGGTCCAGCCCCGGCGCGGGTATGAAGCGATCCACCCACTGCGTTTCGGGCTGCCGCAGCAACTCCATTTCAGGCCAGCCGGCGAGCGCCGTCTTCGGGCGTTCTCGCACGGGCTCGGGAAGGACGCCCCGCATCGCCTCGCGAACGATCTTTTTCTTCACGCACCACGGGAGGGGCGGAAGCGACAGGCAATACTCCTGCAACCGCAGATCCATCAGCGGATGACGGTACTCGAGCGGCACGCGGGTCACGCCCGCGTCGTAGTACTCGAAGAAGTTGGAGAGCCGCATGACGTAGGCGAGGATTCGGAACGCGTACGGGCGAATCGGATGGGACACCTGGGGCTCGGCATGCGCCCGCTCCCAGCGGCCACGCAAGTCGAGACGGGACTCCAGCGCCGGATTCATCCATCCAGGATAGGGCGGATCGACCGGGCCTTTCTTTCCGCGAGGGTTCAGCCATTGCCGGAATGTGAGGGGCACGATCCTGTGCTGCGACACGCTGTAGCGCACCATGCCGCTGAGAAGCCGCCCCACTTGGCGATCCTTCAGCAGCGCGCGAAAATAAGGCTTGGGCGACTCGTTCATGAGGGCGTCACCGTCCCATCCGGTGAGCGCCACGCGGCCGAACGACGCCATGCGACGCGAAGTGTCGAGGGTCGCGGCCGTGCCTGGGTCGTGGGACGGTTCCGGAAGATGGTTCTCGCGAAGCTCGCAGCGCGCGTAGAGCGGGTAGTCGTCGGCGACGAGAAAATGAATCGGAATGCCCAGCTTCGCGGCGACCATTCCCGCGTAACGGCGCTCTTCGTCCGGGATCAAGTGGTCATAGACCACCGTGAGCGCATTGATCTCGAAGGGCCCGGGCTGCTGCGAGAGCTGCGACTTCGCGGTGGCCGCAACCGAGGTCGAGTCGAGCCCGCCGGTGAGCTCCACGGCGACGCGGTCGGTGCGCAGGCGGTCGGCCACGGCAATCGCCAGCAGCTCCTTGAAGCGCTCGACGTAGTCGCCGGCGTCGCGGTAGCGAACCTTGGTTGCGAGCGGCAACGTCCAGTATTCCTTCACCTGCAGACCCTGGCCGGAGGCGCTCAGGCAGCGGCCCGGGGGCAGGCGTCGAATCGCTTCGAACGCCGTGGCCGCGGGATCCTGGCTCATCTCGAAGAGCAGGAAGTCGGCGATCGACAGGTCATCGAGAGTTGCGGGCACGGCGCGATGGCTGCGAATGCAGTTCAGGGTATTGCTGAAGACGACGCAGTCGCCCACCCGCGCGTAGAAGAACGGTTTCACGCCGAAGTGGTCGCGCGCGCAGAAAAGCCGCTTGCGGGGGCCGTCCCAGATGGCGAAGGCGAAATCGCCGAGCAAATGCGCGGGACAATCGTCGCCCCACGCGTGATAGGCATGCAGGATCAGCTGCGCGTCGTCGGCTTCCGCGAGCCCGGTACGGCCCTTCGCGGCGAGCTTCGCCTTGAGCTCGCTGCGAGCGTCCACGCGCGCATCCGCTGTGATCCAGATCTCACGGTCGAGGCTGGCCGGCTGCTGCTCATGTTGCGCTTCGAACGTCGTGCGCAACATCGTGTGTCCCAGGCCTGCGGGCCCTTCGACCCAGACGGCCTGCGCGTCGGGCCCCCGAAACGCCATCGACTCGGTCATGCCCTGCAGCAACTCGCGCTCGACGCTCGCGCCGTCGAGATGGACGATGCCGCAGATTCCGCTCAACGCAAAGACTCCGTTCGTGGCGCGATCGCGTCGTTGAACGCGGCAAAGCGCTGGTGCACTTCCGCCGTTTCGCCGAGGGGCTCGCCGCCGCGCTCGAGCCACGCGTGCGCCTCGAGACTGCCTCCCACCTTGCGCACGCCCAGCCGCAGCTCCGATTGGATTCCTGCTTCGCGCAGCAACCGTTGCAGCACTAGCGATCTCGGCAGGCAGCTGGCGCGATGGGGGCCGTGCCGAGCGGCGGCGGCAACGAGGCGCATTACCCCTGCCACACGGGAGCGTTCATCGGTGCCGTCGCGTGCGTCGGGACGCGGGACTCGCGACAGGATCGCCTGGACGCGGCGCAGGCCGAGCGCGCGTAGGCCCATTGCACTCAACGGCAGCATGAGCAGCGCGCGCAGGAAAACCTTGCGTTCCCAGGAGGTGAGACGGCGGAATTTCGCGATCCTATGCATCGCGCACGGCAACGAGGCCGGCCTCCTCGAGCGTGCGAATGAACGTCGACAGGTCCGCGCGAAGCTCCTCGGCCTCGACCTCGAATTCGTCGAGGAGGACTTCGTAGGCCGCCTCGATCGACGGGGCGACAGTCAGCACGGCCCACATGCGCGTGCCCACTTCGTCGAGGCCGAAATAGGACTCGCTATTCAAATTCAGCAGGACGGACTCGCCCCCGATTTCCCGGATCAGCACTCCATCCGGCGTGGTGATTCGTCCCTTGATTTGCTGCGGCGCCATCGGGGTTACTCCTGCACTTTCCCGCTCACGACAACCGTAAGGCGCGGGAATCTGGCCGCGGTCCCACGAGCAGAGAAAAATTGTGCAATATCAATGGATTATCGGGCCCTCGCCCCTGTTCACCTGTCACAGACACTCACCGACCCCACGTTGTAAACGCAATATTGCCGCAAAGTCAGGGGTCATTTCTGTGATAATTCACATAGCCCCAAGGGTTAGATAGATGCATAATTCGTAAAGGCTTTTATTGGAATTTTGCTTTTTCGGGTGATATTCCGGGCGAGCCCGAATAAGTGTGCGGTTTCGCGCAAATTGCGGTCCCGCACAAAAGGCGCCGACCAGGGCGAGGGAGAGACGATGAGTACAGCAATCCGCAATGGCCATGGATGGTACGCGCACCTCACGGCACTCGTGATCGGTGCGCTCATCGCCGTGTCGGGAGCCCATGCCGAGTCCGAGC
>JBGOST010000418.1:0-3062 GCA_041476125.1 Usitatibacter sp.
CGCGCGGTAGCCGTAGCGCAGCATCGGCTCCATGATGTTCTCGATGATGTTGGCCACGAGGATGGAGTTCAACTGCGCGGGATCGATCGCGTCGCCACCGATCGACTGCTGCGCGATGTGCAGAACCTTGAGTCGCGGCGCGACGCTCGGCGCGTCGGCGGCCCACGCGGCGATCGAAATGGCGAGGAATGCGAGCGCGAGCCGCCTCATCGCGTCAGAACCGCGCGGGGGAGAACGCCCGGAGGTCGATCCCGCAATCGCGCCCCGCGACCTCGTCCGCGATGACTCGCGCCGTGACGCCTGCGAGCGTGAGCCCGAGATGCTGGTGGCCGAACGCAAAGAAGAGGTTGCGGCCATCGGGCACGCGCCCCAGCACGGGCAAGTGATCGGGGAGCGACGGGCGAAATCCCATCCATGTCGTCATTCCCTGCTTTGGCAGCGACGGCGCGAGCGCCGCGAGATGCCGCTCGAGGAGCGTGAACCGATGCGGATCGGGCGGGAGGCGCAATCCGCCGAACTCGACGGTGCCTGTCATTCGCACTCCCGCGGTCATGGGCGTCATGATCACCTTGCGCTCGAACGAGGCGACCGGAATGCGAAAGGCGGGAAACGCCGCCGGGAGCGTGATGTGATAGCCACGCTCCGTATCGAGAGGCACCATGTATCCGAGGTGCGACGCGAGCGGTTTCGACCACGCGCCGCAAGACAGGACGACGTGCGTCGCGTCGAACCTTCGCCCATCGGAGGCGTGCGCCGTGAATCCCTCACTGACGCTCTCGATACCGGCGATTTCGGCCTGCACGAGTTCCCCGCCGGCGCGGCGCAACGCGTCCTCGAGGGCCTTGCTGACGGCATACGGGTCATCCACGTGGCCGGTCCCGGTAAATCTCCAGGCCCCTTCGATCGGCGCGGCGATCTCCGGCGCCAGCGCCTTCACCTCGGACGACGAAAGCCATTCGGAGGGGATGCTGTGCTCGCGCGCGAGTGTGGCCTCCGCCTTCGCCGCGGAGACCGACCCGGCGCGCTCCACCAGCACGAGATGACCGTCCAGATGCACGAGCTGCGCCGCGCCCGCCATATCGAGCAGCCCGGCGAGATCTTCGCGAGCCGTTCTCTGGAGCGACGAGATCGCGGCGACGCCGTGCTCGAAGCCTGCGCGGCGCGACGCCCAGGCGAAGCGGGCGAGCCATGGCAGGATGCGAAGCACATACGCGGGCCGGATGCGCAGCGGGCTGTCGCGATCGAGGAGATAGCGAAGCGCGCCGCGCACGACTTGCGGCGAGGCGAGCGGAAAGACCTGCTCGGTGGCGATGTGTCCCGCGTTGCCGAACGAGGTGCCGCGGCCGGGAGCGTCGCGATCGACGAGGACCACGCGCCGGCCCTCGCGCGCGATGCGGAAGGCACACGCGAGCCCGATGACGCCGCCACCGACGACGAGGACCGTGTCAGGCCTCGATGAGCTCGGGTTTCGTCGACATCGCGTGGCGGATGATTTTCTGCGCCTGGGCGAGCTCCTCGCCCGCGAGCGGCAGGCGCGGCGCGCGCACCACGCTGCTTCCCATCCCGACGCTTTCCTGCACGAGCTTGATGAGCTGCACGAACTTGACGACGGTGTCGAGTCGAAGCAGCGGCAGGAACCACTCGTAGAGCGGCCGCAGCTCTTCGTACTTTCCGGCGGCCGCCATGTCGAAGAGGGCAACCGACTCGCGCGGATAGGCGTTCACGAGCCCCGCGATCCAGCCGGTCGCGCCCGCCGCGATCCCCTCGACGATCATGTCGTCCACGCCCACGAGGATGCGCAGCCGCGAGCCGAGGAGCGCCTTGATGGCGGCGATGCGGCGGATGTCCGCGCTCGATTCCTTCACCGCGACGAGGTTGCGCAATTCCGCGGCGAGCTCGGCGATCTGCGGCGCAAGGAAGTCCGTCTTGTAGGCGATCGGATTGTTGTAGAGCATGCACGGCAGCGGCGTGGCGCGGATCACGGCACAGACGTGCTGCTTCATCTCGCGCCAGTCGCTCGAATAGACGTAGGGCGGCAGGACCATGAGCCCGCCGCAGCCCGCGTCGGCCGCCATCTTCGCGAAAGCGACCGCCTCGTCGGTGGAGATCGCCGCGATGCCGGAAACGACCGCGCCGCGCTTGCCCACCGCCTTCACGACGGTTTCGAGCACCGCCTTCTTCTCCGCGAAGGTGAGCGTCGCCGCCTCTCCCAGCGACCCGAGCGGCACGATCGCCGTGCATCCCGCCTCCATCATCAGCCCCGCGTGCTTCGCGAGGAACGCATGATCGACCGATCCGTCGGCCTTGAAGGGCGTGGTAAGCGCGGGAATGACGCCGTTCCAGAATGTCTTCTTCATCGGATGGTTTCCTTTGACGTTGATATCAGCGAATGCCCCAGCAAAAGGGATCCGCGGGATCCAGGAGCGCGGTGCCCTCGGCGCACACGAACGCCTGCCCCGTGATCGTGGGCACGATGCCGCCCGCGGCGAGACGATACGAGCCTTCGAAGACGCTGCCCACGATACTCTCCTGGCGCCAGACCGCGCCCTCGGCGAGGGCGCCATCGGCGGCAAGGCATGCGAGGCGCGCGCTCGTTCCGGTGCCGCAGGGCGACCGGTCGTACGCGTTGCCCGGACAGAGGACGAAATTGCGGCAATCGTACGCATCCGTGGATGGAGCCCCATAGAGCTCGATGTGGTCGATCTCCCCCGCGTCGCGCCCGCTGATTCCCTCCCGCGCGAGCGATTGTCGTATGGCGCCGCTGAACTGTGTCAGTGCGCCGACTTCGGCAAGGTCGAGCGCGCGATCATGCGCATCGACGAGGAAGAACCAGTTCCCGCCCCACGCGACATCTCCCGTGACGGTTCCGAACCCGTCGACATCGACGCCGACCGCTTTCCGATGCCGATAGGAAACGACGTTCTCGATGGAAACCTCGCCCCGCGGCTTCAAGGTGCAGGTCACGGTGCCGACCGGCGTATCGAGCCGATGCGTTCCCTCGGAGATGCGGCCGAGATGCTGGAGCGTGGCGACTACGCCGATGGTGCCGTGGCCGCACATGC
>JBGOST010000419.1:0-3059 GCA_041476125.1 Usitatibacter sp.
GCGCCGGCTTCGACGCGGCCCACGGAATTCTCGATGAGGCCGCGGATCTCCTTCGCCGAGGCGGCGGAGCGCTGCGCGAGGCTGCGCACTTCGGAGGCGACCACCGCGAACCCCCGGCCCTGCTCGCCGGCGCGGGCGGCTTCGACCGCGGCGTTGAGCGCGAGGATGTTGGTCTGGAAGGAAATGCCGTCGATGACCCCGATGATGTCGGAGATCTTCTTCGACGACGTGGTCACTTCCTGCATCGTGGTGACGACCTTGCTCACCACTTCGCCGCCCTTTTGCGCGGTCGACGAGGCGGTCCCCGCGAGCTGGCTCGCCTGCTTGGCGTGCTCGGCGTTCTGGCGCACGGTCGTGGTGAACTCCTCGAGCGTGGAGGCGGTTTCCTCCAGCGAGCTCGCGTGCTCTTCAGTGCGGCTGGAAAGCTGCTGGTTGCCCGCGGCCACCTGGCCCGCGCCCACCGCGATCGCTTCCGCCCCGCCGCGGATCTGCGAGACCATGCGCGCAAGGCCGTCGTTCATCGCGCGCAACGCCGAGAGCAGCTCCGCGGCCTCGTCGCGTCCCGAAATCTCGATGCGCGAGGTAAGGTCGCCCGCGGCGACGCGCCGCGTGATCTGCACGGCATCCCTGAGCGGACCCGTGATGCTGCGGGTCGTGGCCCACGCGAGCAGCACCGCGAGGACCAGGACGATCGCCTCGACCACGTAGACAGAATTCGCGAGGCGGTCCCCGGTCACCATCGCGCTTTGCGTCGCTTCCCGGTTGGACTTCTTCTGGATTTCGATGAGGCGGTTGAGCTCCTGCAGCGCCTTCTGCATGGTCGGGTCGATTTCCTTCATCAGGACCTGGGCCGCCTCCTCGTTGCGGAAGCTGGTGGACAGCCCGAGGGCCTGCGCGAAGGGCTTGTCGAGATCCTTGTCGAGCTTGGTGAGGGTGTCGAGGATTTCGCGCTCCGCCGGCAGGCTGATGAGTTTCCCCATCTTCTCGCGCGCTTCGTCGTACGCCTTGCCGAGCTGGCGCGCGCGATCCTCGTCGCCCTGCATCGCCTTGATGTCGGTGTGCAGCCCGATGTTGCGCATCACTGCCGACTGCTCCAGGGCGAGCGCCTTCATCTCCGCGGCGAGCGCTTCCTTCGCGCCGGCCACGGCGGTGACCGCGGCGAGGTCGTCGCGGCTCTTCTTGCCCAGCGCGGTCCCGCCGACCGAGACCACCAGCATGATGGCGAGAATCGCCCCGAAGCCCAAGGCGAGCCGCGTACCGATTCTCAACTTGCGCAGGATCATGGAAGCCCTAGGACTTGTAGATGCCGCAGCCGACGATCACGTCCTCGAAGCGGCGCAGGTACATCGACTTGGGCTCGATCGCGCGCGTCACCGGGTTCATGAACTTGTAGTCCTGCCAGCCCTTGGCGTCGGGCTTCGCCATCATCTCCACGCGCTCCCTCACGAAATACTTGCCGTCGTTGTCGCGCAGGTCGATCACGTCCTTGCCGATCATCTTTTCGTTGGCGCCGTGGGAGAGGACCTTGCCCTTGATGTCATAGACGACCACATAGAGGTCGCGGTCGGTGAACGGTCCGTTCTTGTTGTTGAAGTCGGCGAACGCCTTTTCGCGGCCGACCTTCTTGATGTGCGCGATGGCCTTTTCCACCATCGCGGTGGCCTCGGCGGCGGTGCCCTTGGAGGACTTGCCCTGGGCCTGCACGGCGGGCGAACCAAGCAGCAACAGGCAAGCTGCGAAAGCTGCGGAAAGAAAGCGCGTCATGTTCGAGCTCCTTGTCGAGGCCGCCATCTGAGGGCGGCGCCTTGCGGTTGAAAATAATCCAAGCCAGTGTGTCGCAAACGCGGTATTTGCTCTGTGGCGGGCGTCACAGACCGCCCGCCCCGCGCATTACCCCTGTAATCGCATCAACGGCGGAATTCAAAGTCGATGTCGACGGTGCGCCCCTCGTTTCCCGAGGGGTACTTCCATTGCGAAAGCGCGCGTACGACCGCGCGATCGAAAACGCGTCGCGGATTGGCCTCGACGATCTCCACGCGAGTGACTTCCCCCGATCCGGCGAGGGTCATGCGAGCGCGAACCTTGCCTTCGTTGGTGCCGGCGGCTTCGCGCGGGAATTCGGGCTCGACCTTGTTGACGGGTTTCAAATCGGTTGCGGCGGCGGCCGCGACCTGAAATGCGGAAGCGAAAAGCACTGCGGCGGCGAGGCGCGCGAGCGCCTGGCGGGTGTTTCTGGACGGCATGGTCTTGATCTCCCTGAAGTTGACCTTGATGTGCCGCGGATTCTATTCGAATGTAAGATTCTCCTGTAGTTTCAGGGCGTTACAACCGTAATCAGGCCGCGACCTTGCGCGGCTTCCCCTGGCTGCAGCGCGCCCCGGCGTGGGTGAGATCGAGCAGGAACTTCTGCATGTCCCAGGCACCCGTCGGGCAACGCTCGGCGCACAGGCCGCAGTGCAGGCAGACGTCTTCGTCCTTGACCATCACGCGCTCGGTCTTCAATGCCGTGGAAACGTAAAGCGGCTGCTCGAGGTTCGCCGCGGGCGCGTTCAACCTTGCCCTCAGCTCGCCTTCGTCGCCGTTGGCGGTGAAGGTGATGCAATCGACGGGGCAGATGTCCACGCACGCATCGCATTCGATGCAAAGCTTCGCGGTGAAGACGGTCTCGACGTCGCAGTTGAGGCAGCGCTGCGCCTCCTTCCACGCGAGCACGGGGTCGAACCCGAGCTCCACCTCCTCGCGGATGTTCTTCAGGGCGATGGTGAGGTCCTTAAGCGGCACCTTGAAGCGCGCGTCGGGCGCGACCTGGTTGTCGTAGCTCCACTCGTGGATGCCCATCTTCTGCGACAGCAGGTTCACCTGCGGCGGCGGGCGGTCCATCAGGTCCTCGCCGTGGCACAGGCGGTCGATCGAAATCGCGGCGTCGTGGCCGTGGGCGACCGCCCAGATGATGTTCTTCGGCCCGAACGCGGCGTCGCCGCCGAAGAAGACCAGCGGATGCGTCGACTGGAACGTGGTCTTGTCCACCACCGGCATGCCATTGCGGTCGAACTCGACGC
>JBGOST010000420.1:0-3058 GCA_041476125.1 Usitatibacter sp.
GTGAAGCGGCTCTTCGAGGATTACATGGAAGTGGAGCAGGCGTACTACCGCAAGACGCGCATCTTCCCGATCATGCACACGGTGGCGATCCGCCGCAGCCTCTACGAGAAGCATCCGTGGATCGCGATGTCGCTCTACAAGGCGTTCGTGCAGGCGCAGCGCGAAACCTACGACGACCTCTACGTGACCGCGGCCCTGAAGGCGATGCTGCCGTGGCTCACCAAGCACGTCGAGGACGCGCGGCGCCTGATGGGTGACGACTACTGGCCCTACGGCTTCGCGCCCAACCGCGAAACGCTCGCGACCTTCCTGCGCTACCACCACGAGCAGGGCCTGTCCGAGCGCCTCCTCACCCCGGAGGAGCTCTTCGCCCCCGAAACGCTCGAGAGCTTCAAGATCTGATGGCCGAGCCCCTCGGAACGAAGAAGCACACGCTCGTGGACCATCTCCAGGGCGCGGATGTCGCGCACTCGCACGCCGAGGGCGACTTCGACCACGACCACGATCACGACGACATCGGCGAATACGACGTCGAGAACGACGCGCTCTGGCAGCAGGACCACATCGAGCTGGTGTCGGTGGGCATCGACATCGGCTCCTCGGGCACGCAGGTGATCTTCTCGCGCGTGCACATGCGCCGCCTTTCCGAGGAGCTCACCAGCCGCTACTTCGTGGTGAAGCGCGAGACGCTGCACCAATCGCCGGTGGAGCTCACGCCCTACCAGAGCGAGACGCGCATCGACGAGCGCGCGGTGGGCGACATCATCGACCGCGCCTACACCGGGGCCAACATCCACCCCGACCAGATCGACACGGGCGCGGTGATCCTCACCGGGGAGGCCCTGCGGCGCGAGAACGCCAAGGCGATCGCCGACGTGATCGCCGAGATGGGCGGGGAGTTCGTTTGCGCCGCGGCGGGGCACCACATGGAATCGCTCCTCGCCGCGTACGGCTCGGGCGCGGCGAAGCTCTCGCACGACCTCAAGTGCCCGGTCCTGAACGTCGACATCGGGGGCGGCACCACCAAGCTCGCGCTCGTCGAAAGCGGCCGCGTGGTGCATACCGCAGCGCTGCATATCGGCGGGCGGTTGGCGGTGATTTCTCCCTCTCCCCGGGGACCCTCTGGGGCAGGATTGAACGCAGAGGGCCGGGGAGAGGGTCAACTCACCCGGCTCGATCCCGCGGGAAAGCAGCTCGCAAAGAACGCCGGGCTCGACTGGAGCCTCGGCGCCACCGTGACCGAAGCCGAGGTCGAGCGCGTGGCGGCATGGATGGCCGATGCGCTGGTGGCCGCACTCACCCAAAGCCCGGCGCCGGCGAGCATCGATGCGCTGTGGCTTACCGAGCCGCTCGACCCCGTCGAAGGCATCGCGGGCGTGATGTTTTCCGGCGGCGTGGCTGAATACGTCTACCGCCGGGAGGCGAAGGACTTCGGCGATCTCGGCAAGCGATTCGGAGAGGCGCTGCGCGATCGCATCGATGCGCGCAAGCTTCCCTATCCGATGCTGCCGGCGGGCGAATGCATCCGCGCCACCGCGATCGGAGCCTCCGAATACAGCGTTCAGCTCTCGGGCAACACCGTCTACATCTCCAATCCCGGCGGGCTGCTGCCGCGCAAGAACCTGCAGGTGCTGCAGCCCGATATCTCGCTCGCCGGCGAGATCGACGCGGCGCGCGTGACCCAGGCCATCCGCCGCCACTTCGGGGCCTTCGACCTGGCCGAGGGCGAGGCCGAGGTCGCGTTGGCGTTTCGCTGGTCGGGCGCGCCCTCGTACGCGCGCCTCGCCGCGCTCGCTCGCGGGATCGTGGAGGCGCTGCCGATGACGCTTCTCGAAGCAAGACCGCTGTACCTCGTGGTCGACGGCGACGTGGCTCACTCCTTGGGAGCCCTTTTGAAAGAAGAGTGGTCGGTCGCCTCCGACGTGCTCGTGATCGACGGCGTCTCGCTCCGGGATTTCGACTACGTCGACCTGGGGCGCGTGCGCATGCCGTCGTACACCGTGCCGGTGACGATCAAGTCGCTCGTCTTCAGCGAGGATCCGCGCGGCCCGAAGTCGCACGCGCGCCGCGAGCATGGCCACGATCACGAGCACGGCCCCGGCCACCATTACCACCACCATCGCCACGAAGGCCAACCACCGCGATGAACGACGCGCAATTGCGCCAGCAACTCGCCGACGCGCTCTCGATGCTCGAGGGCGCGGAGGTGATCGATTTCAACGGCCACATGAGCTGCCGGCTGCCCGGCAGCGACCACATCCTCATCAACGCGGGCAAGTCGGTTCGAAGCGCGCTGGGCCCCGAGGACATCATCGCCATCGACATGGATGGCAGGCCCGTGGCCGGCGATGCCGTCCCGCCGATGGAATTCCACATCCACACCGAGATCTATCGCCGCCGCCCGGACGTGAATGCGGTGGCCCACACCCATCCATTGTGGTCGACGCTGTTCAGCATGGCGGGCGTGCCCGTCGAGCCGGTGACCATGCAATCCGCCGTGATGGGCCCGATCCAGCTCTTCGACACGATCGCCTCGATCAACGAGAAGGCGCTCGCCGAAAAGCTCGCCGCCGCACTCGGGCCGCACCGCGTCGTGATGCTGAAGTCCCACGGCGCGGTGGTGGTGGGCGCGGATATCGTCGAGGCCTTCGTGCTCGGCATCTATCTCGAGGAGACCGCGCGGCGGCAATACCTGGCGCGCGCGCTCGGCACGCCGCACGCGCTCGCCGCGGCCCAGGTCGAGAAGATCGGCGCCAACCTGCGCAAGCCGCACCTGCTGAAGAAGGTGTGGGACTACCACCACGCGAAGATGCGCCGCCTATAATCGTATTGCTATGCAGACCGACGTTCTACATAAAGGAACCGCGGCGATGATCGCCGGCGCCCCGCGCGAGCGCCGCCGCTTCGAATGGGGATGGGTGGTGATCGCCGCGTGCGTGGCGTTGACGGTCTACATCGCCGTGGTTCCGCTCGGCTTCCTCCTCTGGCAGAGCTTCTTCACGCCGCAGACGGCCTCCCAGCCCGCGGTCTTCACGCTGTCCAACTACACGGAGGCGTA
>JBGOST010000421.1:0-3056 GCA_041476125.1 Usitatibacter sp.
CCGACGCCCAGATAGCGGCGGAAATCCGCCTCAAGCTCGACAAGCAGCTGCGCCTCGCGCCCTCGCGCCTCGAGCGCGACAGCGCGAAGTTCCTCGAGGCCGACCGCATCCAGAGCGACGAGGCGCACAACGTGATCGCCACGGGCAGCGTGGTGTTGCGCCAGCGAGGCGCGGTGATCACCGCCGATCGCCTCGATTATTCCGGCGACGAGCAGACCGCGGTGGCCACGGGCAACGTGCGCCTCGAGCGCGAAGGCGACATCGCGAGCGGCCCGCGCCTCACCTACCACCTCGAGAACGACACCGGCGAGCTCGAGTCCCCGGTGTTCGAATTCCCCAAGACGCCGGAGCGGCGCACCGCCTCGCGCGGGCACGCCGAGAGAGCGCTGCTCGAGGAAGACCAGAAGAACCGCCTCATCCACGCCGAATACACTTCCTGCCCGGTTCCCCGGGACGACTGGTTCATCCGCGTGAACGAGCTCGTGATCGACAGCACGCGCAACGTCGGCACCGCGTACAACACGACCGTGTTCTTCCTCGGCATGCCGATCCTCTATTCGCCTTGGATCTCGTTTCCGCTCGACAACCGCCGCAAGACGGGATTCCTCGCGCCCACCTTCGGAACCTCGGGCAAGAGCGGCTTCGAAGCATCGCTCCCGTACTACTGGAACATCGCCGAGAATCGCGACGCCACCTTCACGCCGAAGCTGTTCACGAAGCGCGGCCTGCAGCTGGGCCTCGAGGGGCGTTACCTCGAGCCCAAGTTCTCCGGGCAGCTCGACGCCGAATTCCTCCCCAACGACCGCATCGCCGAGCGCGATCGCTACTTCCTCGGCGTGCGCCACTTGCAGCAGTTCGGGGCGGGATGGAGTGGGGCCATCAACGCGCAGATGGTTTCCGACGACGGCTATTTCCGCGACCTGTCGACCAAGATCGCGCTCACCTCGCAGACCAACCTGCCGCGCGACGCGACCGTCGCTTACAACGACGATTACTGGTCGGTGTCGCTGCGAACGCTCGGCTACCAGACCTTGCAGGATCCGCTCGGTCCCCCGGTGCCGATCCCGTACAACATCCTGCCGCAACTGCTCGTGGTCGGGTCGCGGCAGAACCTCTACGGCCTCGATTGGCAGTTCGCGGGCGAGCTGTCGAATTTTCGCCACCCGGTGCTGGTGAACGGCCAGCGGCTCATCGCCTACCCCTCGGTCGCGTGGCCGCTTCGCGCGAGCTACGGCTATGTGATACCGAAATTCGGCTATAACTACACGCGCTACAACCTCGACGCGAACGCGGCCGGGCCCGAACCCACGGGACGCGGGTTGTCGATCGGCAGCCTCGACGCGGGCCTTTTCTTCGAGCGCCCGACGACGTGGGGCGGCAAGGCGTTCCAGCAGACGCTCGAGCCGCGCCTCTTCTACCTCCACGTGCCCTTCCGCGACCAGGTCGGTTTTCCCAACTTCACGGCGGCGGAATCGGATTTCAATTTCCAGCAGATCTTCGCCGAGAACCGTTTCGTCGGCGGGGACCGCATCGGGGATGCGAACCAGCTCACGATCGCGCTCACCTCGCGGTTTACCGAGTCGGCGACGGGCCTGGAACGCTTCAAGGCGGGCCTGGGCCAGGTGTACTACTTCACCCCGCCGAAGGTGACGCTGGGAGACGTGCCGCGCGCCAACAAGTACTCGGACCTCCTCGGGTTCGCCTCGACCCAGGTGACGCCCTCGCTGTCGCTCGAGACGGCATGGCAGTACACGCCCAATCTCGCGCGATCGGAAAAAGTGACCCTCGGGGCGCGCTACTCTCCCGAGCCGGGAAGTGTCGTGAATGCCGCCTATCGGTACGTGCGCGGCGCGGCCGACAGCGTCGATCCGACGCGCGCGGGCATCGGGCAGGTGGACCTGTCGACGCAGTGGCCGGTCACGCGCAACATCGGGGTTCTCGCGCGCTGGAACTGGAGCACCAAGGACCGCAAGCTCGTCGAAGGGCTCGCGGGCTTCGAGTATAATGCGGGCTGTTGGCAACTGCGTGCGGTGGCCCACCGATTCATCACGGCGACCCAGCAGTATTCGACCTCCTTCCAGATCCAGCTCGAGCTGTCCGGACTCTCGAGGATCGGCATCAACCCGCTGGAGACCATTCGCCAGAACATCCCCGGCTACCGCCGGTCCGACGAGATCGCTCCATGATGTCCGCACCGATGCTGCACCGACTCTGCGCCGCCCTCCTCGCCGCCGCCGCGCTCGCCGCGGGAGCGCAACCTCGCCTCGAGACGAAGCTCTCGCCCACCCCGTCGCGCGTCATTCCCATCGACCGGATCGTGGCGGTGGTCAATACCGAGGTCATCACGCAGAACGACCTGAACGATCGCGTGACGCTCGTGCTGCGCCAGCTGCAGCGCCAAGGCGGCCAGGTGCCGCCTTCCGACGTGCTGTCGCGCCAGATCCTCGAGCGCCTCATCAACGACCTGCTGCAGGTGCAGCTCGCGAAGGAGACCGGCATCAAGGTCGACGACGCCACGCTCGACCGCACCATCGAGCGCATCGCGCAGGAGAACAACCTCGCGATGACCGAGTTTCGCGCCGCCCTCGAGAAAGACGGCATCAAGTTCCCGCGCTTCCGCGAGGACATTCGCAACGAGATCCTGCTCGCGCGCCTGCGCGAGCGCGAGGTCGACAACAACATCGTGGTGACCGACGCCGAGGTCGAGACCGAGCTGGCCCGCCTGACGCGCGAGGCCACGAGCGATGCGGAATTCCGGCTGTCCCACGTGCTCGTGCTCGTGCCGCCGCAGGCGAACGCCGAGCAGATCGAGGCGCGCCGCCGGCGCGCGCTGCTCGCGCTGTCGGAGCTGCGGCGCGGGGCCAACTTCGCCCAGATCGCCGCCACCTATTCCGACGCGCCCGACGCGCTGCAGGGCGGCAACCTCGGCTGGAGAGCCTCCAGCCGCCTGCCGTCGCTGTTCCTCCACTCACTCGACCGCCTGCAGCCCGGCGAAGTGAGCGACATCATGCGCAGCCCCAACGGCTTCCACATCGTGAAGCTCCTCGAGAAGCGCG
>JBGOST010000422.1:0-3052 GCA_041476125.1 Usitatibacter sp.
ATCCGCGGCCACCGGCGCACCTATATCGGCTCGATGCCCGGCAAGATCCTGCAGAACATGACCAAGGTGGGCGTGCGCAACCCGCTCTTCCTGCTGGACGAGGTCGACAAGATGGGCATGGACTTCCGCGGCGACCCGTCCTCGGCGCTGCTGGAAGTGCTCGACCCGGAGCAGAACCACACGTTCGTCGACCATTACGTCGAGGTCGAGTACGACCTTTCGGACGTGATGTTCGTCGCCACCGCCAACACGCTCAACATCCCGGCGCCGCTGCTCGACCGCATGGAAGTGATCCGCCTGTCGGGCTACACCGAGGACGAGAAGGTCCACATCGCCAAGATGTACCTGCTGCCCAAGCAGTTCAAGGCGAACGGCATCAAGGAGGGCGAGCTCACGGTGACCGATTCGGCGCTGAAGGACATCACGCGCTACTACACGCGCGAAGCCGGCGTTCGCGGCCTCGACCGCGAGCTGGCGAAGATCTCGCGCAAGGTGATCAAGTCCATCCTCACCAAGAAGAAGGATGGCTCGCACGCCACGGTGAATGCGAAGAACCTCGACCGGTACCTGGGCGTTCGCAAGTACACCTACGGCATCGCCGAGAAGGAGAACCAGATCGGCCAGGTCACCGGCCTCGCGTGGACCGAAGTCGGCGGCGAGCTCCTCACCGTGGAAGCGGTAAAGCTTCCCGGAAAGGGCAACACCGTCACTACCGGCAAGCTGGGCGAGGTGATGCAGGAATCGATCAAGGCGGCAATCTCCGTGGTGCGCGCGCGCGCCAGGCGCCTGGGCATCGCCGAGGACTTCTGGCAGACCCTCGACCTGCACGTTCACCTGCCCGAGGGCGCCACGCCCAAGGACGGTCCTTCCGCGGGCATCTCGATCGCAACCGCGATCACCTCCGTGCTTACCGGCATTCCGGTGCGCTGCGACGTGGCGATGACGGGCGAGATCACGCTGCGCGGCGAAGTGCTGCCGATCGGCGGCCTGAAGGAGAAGCTGCTCGCCGCGCACCGTGGCGGCATCAAGCACGTGCTGATCCCGAAGGAAAACGTGAAGGACCTCGTGGAGATCCCCGAGGAGGTGAAGAACGCGATCGAGATCACCCCGGTGCAGTGGTTCGACGAGGTCCTGGAGCGGGCGCTCGAGCGCAAGCCCGAGCCCCTCACCGATGTCCCCGCCGTGACCCCGCCGCCGGCGCCGGAAGTGCGGCCCGTGGTCACCAAACACTGACCTTCTGCTCGCGCATCGCCCTGCTCGAGGAGTTGAGCGGCGGTTCCTTGCGAACCGTCCGCTCCAACGATCGCCCCGCTAATGGTAAAATCGCAGACTTTCGGGTGCTTAGCTCAGCTGGTAGAGCGTCGCCCTTACAAGGCGAATGTCGGGGGTTCGATCCCCTCAGCACCCACCACCGCGAGAGCCGTGAAGAATCGTCGGGAGTGGTAGTTCAGTTGGTTAGAATACCGGCCTGTCACGCCGGGGGTCGCGGGTTCGAGTCCCGTCCACTCCGCCAAGCCTTTCCCCTTTGAACCGGGGACCCCGAGGGCGAACCCGTGCGGTTCGCCCTCTTCATTAGGGAAGATCATGCTCCAGCAAATTCGCGAATTCAGCGGCAACAAGATCGTCCGTTGGGTGTTCATCCTCTTCCTGGTCGTGCCATTCGGGCTCTTCGGCATCGACGCCTTTCTCGGTCGCATGGGCGGCGGCGTCGACGAGCTCGCGAGCGTGGGCCGCAGTCGCATCAGCTCCGCCGAGTTCGACCAGGCGCTGCGCCAGCAGGCCGACACCTACCGCCAGCAGCTGCGCGGGCAGTTCGACGCATCCTTCATGGACAACCCCGAGGTGCGCCGCGCGGTGCTCGACCGCCTCGTG
This sequence comes from Usitatibacter sp., assembly GCA_041476125.1. Taxonomy (GTDB): domain Bacteria; phylum Pseudomonadota; class Gammaproteobacteria; order Burkholderiales; family Usitatibacteraceae; genus Usitatibacter. Next base: position 1,873 of record JBGOST010000422.1, read on the forward strand.
AACGAGCGCCTCATCTCGCTGGGCGCCGAGCGCGCCGGCATTCGCGTGACCGACAAGCAGCTCGCGGCGAGGATCGCCACCGAGCCGTTCTTCCAGGTCGACGGGCGCTTCAGCAAGGAGCGCTACGAGCAGCTGGCGAAGTCCCAGGGGCTCACGCCCGCGGGCCTGGACGAGCGCCTTCGCGAGGACTATCGCCAGCAGCAGTTCCGCTCCTCGATCGCCGACACCGCGATCGTCCCGCGCGCGACCCTCGACGGCTTCATCCGCATCTCCGAGCAGATGCGCGAAGTCAGCGCCGTGAACCTCGCGCCCGAGGCCTACACCGCGAAGGTCAAGGTGACTCCCGAGCAGATCAAGACGTTCTACGAAACGCACGCGCCGGAGTTCACGATTCCCGAGCGCGCGCGGGTCGAGTACGTCGAGATGTCGCTGGACGCGCTTGCCGCGCGCGCCACCGTGACGCCCGACGAAGTGAAGAAGGTCTACGAGGAGGAAGCGGCGGCCGGCAAGCTCGGGGAGAAGGAAACGCGCAAGGCGAGCCACATCCTCATTACGGTGAAGCCGGATGCGAAGGAGGCGGAGAAGAAGGCGGCCGAAGCCAAGGCGCAGGAGATCGCCGCGCGCGTGCGCAAGAGCCCGAACACCTTCGCCGAGGTCGCGAAGAAGGAATCGCAGGACCCCGGCTCCGCGGCGCAAGGGGGCGAGCTGCCGTTCTTCGGTCGCGGCGAGATGGTGAAGGCCTTCGAGGATGCCGCATTCGCGGCGAAGAGGAACGAGATCGTGGGCCCGGTCGCCAGCGACTTCGGCTACCACGTGATCCGCGTCACGGACATCAAGCCCGCGAAGGTGAAGTCGCTCGCCGAGGCGAGCCCGCAGATCGAGGCCGCGCTGAAGAAGCAGGCGGCGGCGCGCACCTTCGCCGAGATGGCCGAGCAGTTCACCAACATGGTCTACGAGCAGTCCACGAGCCTGAAGCCCGCGGCGGAGAAGCTGAACCTCGCCGTGCAGCAGTCGCCGTGGATTTCCAAAGGCGCCTCTCCGGTCGCGCTCTTGAGCAACCCGAAGCTGATGGCGGAAATATTCTCCGAGTCGGCGGTCAAGGGAAACCGCAACACGGCGGCCATCGAGGTCGCGACCAACGCGCTCGTGGCGGCGCACGTGGTCGAGCACAAGCCCGCGG
>JBGOST010000423.1:0-3020 GCA_041476125.1 Usitatibacter sp.
GATCAAGCAATTCCTCATGAACTCGGGCATCGTCACCGGCGTGGGCAACATCTACGCGAGCGAGGCCCTCTTTCACGCCGGCATCCACCCGTCGCGAAGCGCCGGGCGCATCTCGAGGGCGCGATGGGACCGGCTCGCCGCCTCGATCCGCGCCACGCTCGAGCGCGCCGTGAAAGCCGGCGGCTCGACGCTGCGCGATTTCGCCTCGGCCGACGGCCGTCCGGGGCACTTCCAGAATCGATTCGTCGTCTACGGCCGCGAGGGCAAGCCGTGCCCCGCCTGCAAGACGCCGATCCGATCGCTGCGCCACGGGCAGCGCTCGACCTTCTACTGCCCCGCGTGCCAGCGATGAGCTCCACCGGAGCCTGGATGCCCCAGGCACAAGCGTTCGAGACGAGCCTCGCCGAGTTGCGGCGCTGGCGCGAAGCCACCGCGATGTGCCTCGCCGACCTGCGCCGCTGGGCGTTGGTCGGGCGGATGATCGACGAGCAGGCGGCCTCTCGCCTCGCGCACCTGGAGCGCCGGCTCGCCTCCGAACGCCTCACCATCGCCTTCGTCGCCGAGAACTCGCGCGGCAAAAGCGAGCTCATCAACGCGCTCTTCTTCGCCAATCTCGGCACGCGCCTGCTGCCCGCGAACTTCGGGCGCCCGATCCTCTGCCCGACCGAAATCGAGTGGAATCCGGCGCGCGCACCTTCGATCCGCCTGCTTCCCATCGAGACGCGCGACAGCGCGCGGGCGCTGCGCGAATACGTGGACGAGCTCGAGACCTGGCCCGAGATCCCCCTCGATCCGGCCAACCCGGCGTCGCTCGCCCCGGCGTGCGAGGCGCTGTGCGCATCGATCGAGGTCGACGCGGACGCCGCGGCGCGCCTGGGATTCCCCGCCGAAGGCTCGGCGCGCGTGAGGATCCCGCGCTGGCGCTACGCGATCATCAACCTTCCGCATGCGTTGCTCGCCGGCGGCGTCGCGGTCCTGGACACGGCGGGGCACTCCACGCTCGCCGCCGAGCCCGAGCTCACCTTCCACCGCGTTCCCGATGCCGCCGCGATCGTGTTCATGGTCTCGGCGGACAGCGGCATCACAAGAGCCGACCAGGAGCTCTGGGCCGACCACGTGGCCCCGGTGGGCGGTGTCCAGGAGACGTGCTTCATCGTCCTGAACAAGATCGACGGCCTGCACGAGTCGATGAAGGGGGAGAACCTGGTGCTCGCCGAGATCGATCGCCAGGTGCGCGCCACCGCCGATGCGCTGGGCGTGGCCCCGACGCGCATCTACGCGCTTTCGGCGAGGCAGGGGCTCGCCGGCAAGATCCAGGAGGATCACGACACGATCGTGAAGAGCCGCCTCTACCGTCTCGAGCAGGCGCTGTCGCGCGGCATGGTGCACCAGCGCCGGCTCGCCCATGCCACCGAGGTCCGCGCCGAGGTGCGCGGCGCGCTGGCCGAGATCCGCGCGCTCATCACGAGCCGCCTCGCGTTCGCCGAGGAGCAGCTACAGCACCTGCAGGCGCTCCAGGGCAAGAACCAGAAGCTCGTCGAGACGCTCGCGCGCAAGGCCGGGGTCGAGCGCGGGCGCATCGAGCAGGCGCGCGCCACGCTCATGAGCCTGCGCACGGTCCACAACGTCCGCGCCGATGAGCTCGAGCGCCTCCTCGATCCGGACGCGGCGCGCGAAGCCGGCATGCAGGCGCGCCAGGCGATCGCGTCGAGCACCTTTTCGGCGCGCATCGGCGAAGCGCTCGACGCTTTCTTCGAGGAATCCCGCGGCAAGCTCGTCCGGGCGATCGAGCTCATCGACGAAGCGAAGGTCACGATGGCGCAGGCGAGCCGCCAGTTCTCCGACGAATACATGGTCGCCAACATCGAGGTCGAGCAGTTCGCCACCGCGCGCTTCATGGTGGAGCTCGACCGGCTCGAAGAGCACGCGGCGGGCGAATTCAAGGGGCGCTCGACGCTCATGCTGCGCAGCCGCAAGGCGCTGGGCACGCTCTTCTACGACAACGTCGCGGTCAACGTGGTCCGCATCTTCGAGATCGCCGACCGCGAGGCTCGCGTGTGGCTCAACAATTTCATCCGCCCGCTCGACGTCCAGATCAACGCCTACCAGGAGCAGTCGAACGCCCGCATCGAGGGCATGGGGCGCATCCAGAGCGCGGAAGTGGACCTGATCTCGAAGCTGGACGAATTGAAGCGCCTCGCGGCGGGGCTCGCCGCGCAGCGCGACGAGTGCGAATCCCATCGCAAGCGGATCATGGAGCTGCTCGAGGTGGAGCGCGAGCCCTCGCTCGCCTGAAGCCCTCAGGAAGCCGCGGCGACTTTCTCGCGCAGCAGGAGCCGGTATTTCTCGAGCAGAGACTCGCGCGACTCGACATGCTCGAGGTCGAGCGGAATGCAGTCCACCGGGCAGACCTCCTGGCATTGCGGCTTGTCGAAGTGCCCCACGCATTCGGTGCAGCGCGCGGCGTCGATCACGTAGATCTCGGGGCCCATCGAGATCGCGGCATTCGGGCACTCGGGCTCGCAAACGTCGCAGTTGATGCATTGATCCGTGATCTTGAGCGCCATCAGGTCTCGCCGCGGCCGATCTTCGCCTGCATGCGCTCGGCGGTGAGCGGATGGACGAAGGCCGAGATGTCGCCGCCGAGCACCGCGATCTCGCGCACGATCGTCGCCGACAGGAAGAGGTACTTGTCCGAGGGCGTGAGAAACAACGTCTCCACGCCCGGGGCCAGCCTGCGGTTCATTCCGGCCAGCTGGAACTCGTATTCGAAATCGGAGACGGCGCGCAGGCCTCTCAGGATCACGCTTGCCTTCTGCTCCTTCACGAACTCCGACAGCAGCCCCGAGAACCCGAGCACCGAGACGCTCTTGTATTGGGCCAGCACTTGTCTGGCCAGGTCCACGCGCTCGTCGAGGGAAAAGAAAGGCCGCTTGGCCTGGCTGTGGGCGACGCCCACCACGACCTCGTCGAACAGCCGCGCGGCCCTCTGGATGAGGTCCTCGTGGCCATTGGTGATC
>JBGOST010000424.1:0-3018 GCA_041476125.1 Usitatibacter sp.
CATCGCGCTCTATCCCGCCGACGGCGAGGATTCCAACACGCTGTTGCGCCACGCGGACCTTGCGATGTACCGCGCCAAGCGGGCCGGCAAGAACCGCTTCGAGCATTGGACAGACTAGGCGCGAACGTTCGTGTTGGAGGCGGGCCTAAGATGACGTGTCTCATTTCAAGCGAGCTCCGATGAAGCAAGCCACGCATTCCCTGCCGGGTCTCGTTCTCACCAACCGGATGTTCGAGCTCCCCCTCGACTACGCGAACCCGGGCCGCACGATCCGTGTCTTCGCCCGGGAAGTCGTCGCTCCCGGCAAGGAGAAGCTCGACCTTCCGTACGTGGTCTTCTTCCAGGGCGGACCCGGATCGGGCTCGCCCCGGCCGATGACGAATTCGGGGTGGATCAAGCGTATGTCGCAGGAGTACCGCGTGCTGCTGCTCGACCAGCGCGGCACCGGCATCTCCACTCCGGTCACCGCGCAAGGCCTGCGCGGCCTCGCGCCGGAAGCGCAAGCCGCTTATCTGCGGTTCTTCCGCGCCGACAACATCGTGAGCGATGCCGAGGCGATCCGCCGCAGCCTCATCGGCGACAAACCGTGGACCATCCTGGGGCAGAGCTACGGGGGCTTCTGCGCCCTGCGCTACCTCTCCGCGGCGCCCGAAGGCCTCGAGGCGGCGCTCATCACGGGCGGCATTCCCTCGCTCACCCGTTCTGCGGACGACATCTATCGAGCGACCTATCCCCGCGTCGCCGAGAAGAACAGGCGTTACTACGAGCGCTATCCGCAGGACCTCGACCGGGTTCGCGAGATCGCGCGTTACCTCGCGGCGAACGACGTGCCGATGCCGAGCGGCGGGCGGCTCACGGTGGAGCGCTTCCAGCAGCTGGGGCTCCAGTTCGGCATGAGCGACGGCTTCGAGATGATTCACTACTTGCTGGACGAGGCGTTCATCGACGTCGCGGGCGGCGCGCGCGAGATCAGCTGGAACTTCCTCCACCAGCTCGAGCACTTGCAGTCGTTCGACACAAACCCGATCTTCTCCGTGCTGCACGAGGCCTGCTATGCGCAGGAGTCCGCGACCAATTGGTCGGCGCATAGGTTGCGCGCCGAGTTTCCCGAGTTCGATCCCGCGTCGAAGGGCACCGTGCTCTTCACCGGCGAGATGATCTATCCGTGGATGTTCGAGACCTACCCGCAGCTCGCCCCGCTCAAGGAAGCCGCGGAAATCCTGGCGCGCGACAGCTCGTGGCCGCGGCTCTACGACGTGGAGAAGCTCGAGCGAAACCGCGTTCCGGTCGCCGCCGCCGTGTACTACGACGACATGTACGTGCACCGCGAGTTTTCAGAAGAGACGGCGCGCATCGTGCCGAACATGAAGCTCTGGATCACCAACCAGTACGAGCACAACGGCCTGCGCGCCGACGGCGAGGCGGTGGTTGGGCGCCTGCTGCAGATGGTGCGCGGCGAGGCCTAGCGCGGGCGCTTCTCGAGGTCGATGTCGAGGTACTTCCATGGCTCGAGGTGCACGGGGTGCGGCTGATACCCCTTCACCCAGGCATGGGTGAGCGCCGTTCGCACCGGGTAGAGGTTCATCACCATCGGCATGTACGCGAAGGCGAGCTTGTCCATCTGCCGGTAGAGGCGATCGCGCTCGGGCGAGTCGACGAGCGCCTGTGCCTGCTCGTAGAGGCGGTCGTACTCGGGCAGCGCGAAGAACGTCTGGTTCGCGGATCCCGCCGCGCCGCCGTAGAGAAGCACGAAGAAGTCCTCGCCGTCGGGGTAATCCATGTTCCACGCGTTCATCGCGAGCTGGTGCTTGCCGGTCATCAGCAACTTCGTGAGGTCCGCCTGGTGCATTTTCTGCAGGACCATGCGCACGCCGAGCTCGCGGAAGGCCTTGTCCCAGAGCTCGTCCCAGGGACGGAAGCGCGGCTGCGCGGGAGAGGCGAACGTGATCGCGAGCGGCGAGCCGTCCGGCGCTTCGCGCCAGCCGTCGCCGTCGCGGTCCACGTAGCCGTAGAGGTCGAGCAACGCTTTGGCGCGCGGCAGGTCGTGGTCGAAGACGTCGGTGAACGATTTCTCGTCGTGACCGGCCACGCCCGCCGGCACCACGCCGTTGGCCGGCAGCGCGCCGCCGTTGAAGATGATGTCGATCGCCTGCCGCCGGTCGAACGCGAGGGCGATCGCGCGGCGCAACGCGACGCGATCCGGCGTGTATCCGCCCACCACCGGGTCGCGCATGTTGAAGCTGTCGAACCAGATGGCGGGATAGACATAGGTGTGCATCGCCACGCCCTGGCGCGCGAGGTGGGGTGCCAGCCGGCCATTGGGCGCCGCCTGGAGTAGGAAGCCCACCGGCACGTTGATCATCATGTCGAGGTCGCGGGCGAGGAATGCGAGCCACATGGGCTGATCCTCGACGGTGAAAATGAGCTCCACGCGATCGATCATCGGGAGCTTGCGCCCCTCGAAGATTTCCTCGCGGTAGGTCGGATTCGCGGCGAAGACGAGCTGGCTGCCGGCATGTTGCGCGATGAGCTGGAAGGGGCCCGTGCCGACCGGATGCTGGCCGATGTCGTCGCCATAGAAATCGACCGCTTCGCGCGCCACCGCCGCGAGGTTCTGCTGCGCCAGAACGTGCAGGAAATTCAAGTCGGGCTCGGTGAGCGTGATGCGCAGCGTGTAACGGTCAATGACCTGCAGGCCGGCAATGGGCTTCGCGTAGTCGAAGGGCGCGCCCTCGAGTGCGGCCTTGCGCAGCGCGTTGGCGCCCGCGATCTTGCCGTCGACGAGGAAGAACTGACTCGACTTCCAGCGCGGATCGAAGAGCCGCCGGATGCTGTACGCGTAATCGGCCGCAGTGAGCTCGCGCGGCCTGCCATTGAACGCGGGATCGGGCGCGAACAGCACGCCACGCTTCAGGCGGCAGAGGTAGACGCGCCCGCCCTCGCCCACCTCGGGCATCGCCTCGACGGTGTTCGGCACCAGCTGCAACGGGCGCGCGCGGTAGCCGTAGCGCAGCATCG
>JBGOST010000425.1:0-3010 GCA_041476125.1 Usitatibacter sp.
AAGCACATCGCGTTCTTCACCGACAGGATCAACGCCGCGGGGGGCCTGAACGGCGAGAAGATCACCGTCCTTTCCTACGACAACAAGGTGAGCCCGCAGGAGTCGCTCATCATGCTGAAGAAGGCGATCGACGAGGGCGCGCGCATCGTGATGCAGGGCAACGGCAGCTCGGTCGCGCACGCCATCACCGACGCGGTGCTGAAGCACAACGAGCGCAACCCGGGCAAGGAAGTCCTGTTCTTCAACTACGCGGCGATCGATCCCGCGCTCACCAACGAGAAATGCCACTTCTGGCACTTCCGCTTCGACGCGGACGTCGACATGAAGATGCATGCGCTCACCGACGACATCGCCAAGAATCCTAAGATCAAGAAGGTGTACCTGATCAACCAGGACTATTCCTTCGGCAAGGCGGTCGCGGCGGCGGCGCATACCATGCTCGCCGCCAAGCGCCCCGACATCCAGATCGTGGGCGACGAGCTGCATCCCCTGCAGAAGGTGCAGGACTTCTCGCCTTACGTCGCCAAGATCAAGGCTTCGGGTGCGGACACCGTCATCACCGGCAACTGGAGCAACGACATGCTGCTGCTCTTCAAGGCCGGCAAGGACGCGGGCCTGCACATGAACTGGTACACCTACTACGGCGGCGGCTTGGGGTCGGTGCCGGCGATCGGCAAGGATGGCGTCGGAATGCTGAAGCACGTGACCGAGTATCACAACAACGTGTTTCCGCAGATGCACCCCGACGAGGTCGCGTTCAAGAAGCGCTTTACCGACAAGGGCGACGAGCTCTTCTACTGGCGCCTGCGCAACACGTTCCTGCTCCTGGACGCGGCGGCGAAGAAGGCGAAGTCGAACGACCCGGTGAAGCTCGCCCGCGCGCTCGAGGGGATGAAGCTCGACACGCCGGTCGGACCGATGGAGATGCGCGCCGACAACCACCAGTTGCTCCAGCCGCTCTTCGTTTCCACCCTGTCCGACAAGACGAAGTTCGACGTCGAGGGAACGGGCCTGGGGTTCGTCACCGACCGCAAGATCGACGCCAAGGACTCGGCGCTGCCCACCACCTGCAAGATGCAGCGTCCGTCTTGAGATGACATGGAGCTCGTCACCTTCTCACTCCTGAACGGAGTGGTGTACGGGCTGTTGCTGTTCATGCTGTAGAGCGGCCTCACGCTCATCTTCAGCATGATGGGCGTGCTCAACTTCGCCCACGCGAGCGTCTTCATGCTGGGCGCCTACTTCTCGTTCCAGATCGGGCGCTGGGTCGGCTTCTGGCCCGCGCTGGTGCTGGCACCCCTGCTGTGCGGCCTGGTGGGGGCGGCGATCGAGCGCTACGGGCTGCGCCGCGTCCACCCGAAGGGCCACGTTGCCGAGATCCTCTTCACCTTCGGCCTTTCGTACCTGATCGCCGAGCTCGTCATCATGGCGTGGGGGCGCAACCCGATCGAGAACCGCGTGCCCGCGGTGATCGACTTCCCGATCTTCCAGCTCTTCGGCACCAGCTACCCGTTCTACAAGGGGCTGATGATGGCGATTTCGGTGGGAATGTTCGCGTTCCTCTACCTCGCCTTCAAGCGCACCCGCGTGGGGCTCGTGATCCAGGCCGCGCTCACCCACCCGCAGATGGTGAGCGCGCTCGGCCATGACGTGCCGCGGCTTTTCGTGCTGGTGTTCGCCATCGGCAGCGCGCTCGCGGGACTCGCGGGCGTGATAGGCGGATTCGCGCTCCTCACCGAGCCCAACATGGCGGCCGCACTCGGGCCCATCGTCTTCGTCGTGGTCGTCGTGGGCGGGCTGGGCTCCATCCCCGGGGCGTTCATCGCCTCGATGCTGATCGGCATCGTGCAGACCTTCGCGGTGGCGCTCGACTACTCGCTGCTCGACTTCCTGCGCCTCGCCGGAGTCACGGTGGCGCGCGCCTCGCCCTTCCACGAGATCCTCGCCATCAAGGTCGCGCAGACCGCGCCCATCATTCCCTACCTCCTTCTCGTGGTGATGCTCATCGTGCGGCCGCGCGGCATCCTCGGAACCCGCGAGACATGATGCGCATGCGGAATTCCGCCTGGTGGGCCGCGGCGGCATTGCTGGTCGTGCTTCCGATCATTCCGGGCCTGGACAGCAATTTCGCCCGCTCGCTGTTAAGCCAGATGGGCATCGCCGCGGTGTTCGCGCTCTCGTACAACCTGCTACTCGGACAAACCGGGCTGCTTTCGTTTGGCCACGCAGTCTATTTCGGGCTCGGCGGCTACGCGGCGATCCATCTGCTGCGTGCCGTAAACGGCGGATTGCCTATCCCGATTCCGTTCGTGCCGCTGGCGGGCGCGGCGGCGGGACTCGCCTTCGGCATTGTGTTCGGCGCGCTCACTACGCGCCGCGCGGGCACCATCTTCGCGCTCATCTCGCTCGGAGTGGGCGAGTTGGTGCACGCAGCTTCGCTCATGCTGCCGGGCTTTTTCGGCGGCGAGGAAGGCGTGACCGCGAGCCGCACCAAAGCACCGCACTGGGTCGGGCTCGATTTCGGCACGCAGCTGCAGGTCTATTACGTGATCGCTTTCTGGCTGCTGGTTGCGGCGCTTGCCATGCATGCGTTCATGCGCACGCCCGCCGGTCGCATGTGCAATGCCGTGCGCGACAACCCCGAGCGCGCCGAATTCATCGGCTACAACCCGCAGCGCGTGCGCTTCATCGTGTTCGCGGTATCCGCGATGTTTGCCGGACTTGCCGGCGGGCTGAACGCGATCAACTACGAGATCGTGGCGGCCGAAGCGGTGAGCGCTGAACGCTCGGGGGCGGTGCTGCTGATGGTGTACACCGGGGGTGTGCACCACTTTATCGGCGCGATCCTGGGCGCGGTCGCCATCACCTGGCTGCAGGTAAGCCTGAGCGACTACACCTCGGCGTGGCTGCTTTATTTGGGCCTGTTCTTCATGGCGATTGTGCTCTATGTCCCGGGAGGGCTTGCGGGTCTCTTGATGATGCACGTTCCATTCGCGCGCGCCCGCACGCT
>JBGOST010000426.1:0-3009 GCA_041476125.1 Usitatibacter sp.
CCCGCCCAGCTTCTGGAACTTCGACGGATCGCGCAGGAACTCGACCAGCTCGGCGACCTCTTCCTTCGCTTCATCCACGCCCGCCACGTCGGCGAACGTCACCTGGTTCTGGTTCTCGTCGAGCATGCGCGCCCTGCTCTTGCCGAACGAGAAGGCGCCGCCGCGTCCCCCGCCCTGCATCTGGCGCATGAAGAAGATCCACACGCCGATCAACAGCAGCATCGGGAACCACGAGACGAAAATGTTCATGAGGAGCGAGGGCTCCTCTTCCGGCTTGGCTTCGACGGTCACGTTGTACTTCATGAGGTCGCCGACCATCCACGGGTCCTGCATGCCGGGCGTGAAGACCGTGTAGTTCTTGCCGTCGCGCGAGGTCGCCTTGACGGTGCGCCCGCTGTCCAGCTTCACCTTCGAGATGTGCCCCTGGCGCGCCTCTTCCATGAAGGTCGAGTAGTCGAGCACGTTCTGGCCCGCCTGGCGGCTGCCGACCTGCATGAACACCATCGTGAGGATGACTCCGATGACGAGCCAGACCATGATGGTTCGAATCGTGTTGTTCACAGGCACATCCTTCCGCGGGAAAACCCCTTGAAATTCAGGGGGATGAAGAAAGGCTACTTATAGCAAGTTCGGGCGTCTTTGGCGTTATCAACCCCTCGGGGCGGCCGGGGTGCCGATATTCTTCAATCGGCGCGCCAGGAGGAACTGTTCGGCGCTCTCGTCGCGCGACGCCGCGGGCTTTCTCACCACCACTTTCTCGAACGCCGCGCGCAGCCGCTTGAGGTAATCATCATACCCCGCGCCCTGGAAGATTTTGACCAGCAGCGCGCCCTCGCGTTGCAGGTGCGAGAGCGCGAAATCGAGGGCGATTTCGGCGAGCGCCATCGAGCGCGCCTGGTCGGAGACGGCTATTCCGGTGAGGTTCGGCGCCATGTCCGACAGCACGATGTCGGCCTTGCGCCCTTCGAGGCTTTTCTCGCTCGCCGCGAGGCCCTTGGCGGAGGAGAAGTCGGCCTCGATCACCGTCACACCTGAAACCGGCTCCATCGCCAGCAGGTCGATCGCGATGACCACTCCCGCGCGCCCCACGCGCTTCGCGACCACCTGCGACCAGCCTCCGGGCGCCGCACCCAGGTCGACCACCACCATCCCGGGCTTCAGGAGCTTGTCGCGGTCGTCGATCTCGGTGAGCTTGTAGGCCGAGCGCGAGCGGTAGCCCTCGCGCTTGGAGCGCTGCACGTAGGGGTCGCTCACGTGGCGGCGCAGCCACTGCTTGCTCGAACTCGATTTCTTCATTTGACGCAGGGGACGGAAGTTATAATTGCACGATGGCACTGACATCTTCACGCCGCAGCGAGCTGCGCTCGGAGGCTCACAAGCTGAGCCCCATCGTCATCATCGGCGACAAGGGTCTCACGGACGAGGTGATCGCGGAGATCGACCGCTCGTTGAAGGCCCACGAGCTGATCAAGGTGCGGGCGGCGGCGGCGGGCCGGGACGCCCGCAGCGGCTGGATGGCGGCCATCTGCGAGAAGCTCGCGGCGCACGCGGTGCAGGAGATCGGCAAGGTGCTGGTGATCTATCGCGAGAACTTCGACAAGCCGCGGGAGAAGAGACTGGATCCCGGATCATCGCCACGGCGTGGCGTCCGGGATGACAAGACCAAGCGCCGGGGTGACGCCGAGACTAAACGTACCTCACGTCCACGATCTCGAACTCCTTCACCCCGCCCGGAGTCCGCACCTCGGCGACGTCGCCCGCGCTCTTCCCGATGAGCGCCTTGGCGATCGGCGAGGAGTAGGAGATCTTCGCGAGCTTCAGGTCCGCCTCGTCCTCGCCCACGATCTGGTAGATCACGGTTGCGTTGCTGGCGGTGTCGAGCAGCTCGACCGTGGAGCCGAATACCACGCGGTCGTCGTCGTCCAGTAGCGCCGGGTCGATCACCTGCGCGTTGGCGAGCTTTCCCTCGAGCTCGATGATGCGGCCCTCGATGAACCCCTGGCGCTCGCGCGCCGCCTCGTATTCGGCGTTCTCGGTGATGTCGCCCTGCGCCCGCGCCTCGGCGATGGCGGTGATCACCGCGGGGCGCTCGACGGTCTTCAGCTTGTGCAGCTCGGTGCGCAGCAGGTCGGCGCCGACGATGGTGATGGGGATCTTGCTCATGTGGGCAGGCTCGCGTGCAGCGTCTGGATGTCGTAGGGGCGCATTTCCTCGAGGTGCTGCATGCCCAGGCAGGCGGCCCGGGCGCCCGCGAGGGTCGTGTAGTACGTGATGCGGTTCTGCAGCGCGGAGTTGCGGATCGACCACGAGTCCTGGATCGAGCGGCGGTCTTCCTCGACCGTGTTCACGATGAGGCTGATCTCCCGGTTCTTCAGCATGTCGACCACGTGCGGCCTGCCTTCCTGCACCTTGTTGACAGTCTGCACCATGAGGCCCGCCTTCTCCAGCGCCGCGGCCGTTCCGCGCGTGGCCACGAGCGAAAACCCCAGCCCGGCGAGCGCGCGTGCGATGTCGACGAGCCGCGCCTTGTCCTCGTTGCGCACCGAGAGGAACGCCTTGCCGCCCTTGGGCAGGCGCACGCCCGCGGCGAGCTGGCTCTTCACGAACGCCTCGGCGAAAGTCTGGCCCACCCCCATCACCTCGCCGGTGGACTTCATCTCCGGCCCGAGGATGGTGTCCACGCCCGGGAACTTGATGAACGGGAACACCGCTTCCTTCACGCAGTAGTAGGGCGGGATCACTTCGCGCGTCATCCCCTGCTTCTTCAGGCTCATGCCCACCATGCAGCGCGCGGCGACTTTCGCGAGCGCAACGCCGATCGCCTTGGACACGTACGGCACGGTGCGCGAGGCCCGCGGGTTCACTTCGAGCACGTAGACCTTGCCGTCCTGGATCGCGAACTGCACGTTCATGAGCCCGACGACGTCGAGCGCCATCGCCATCGCCACCGTCTGGCGGCGCAGCTCGTCCTGCATCGCGGCGGTGAGGCTGAAGGGCGGCAGCGAGCAC
>JBGOST010000427.1:0-2985 GCA_041476125.1 Usitatibacter sp.
CACGCACGGCGGGCAATTCTGGCCGTGGAATCTCTTCGTGCGCATGAGCCAGCCCTTTACCGGCGGGCTGCATCAGCTCGGCGAAATGTGGATCTACATCAGCCGCGGCACGGGGTACTGGGGCCCGCCGATGCGCTTCGGGATTCCCTCCGAGATCACGCGGATCCGGTTGACTTCTTCTTCGCGGGCTTCGTCTCGAGAGTGATCCACGTCGGCGCGTGGTCGCTCGCCTTCTCGAGGTCGCGCACCCAGGTATCCACGCCGGCGTCCACGAGTCGTGGTGCGAGCTCTTTGTTCAGCAGCAGGTGGTCGATGCGCAGCCCCGCGTTGCGCTCCCAGTGCTTGCGGAAATAATCCCAGAAGGTGTAGATGCGCTCCTTCGGGTGCTTCTCGCGAATCGCGTCGACCCATCCCTGGGCGAGCAAGCGTCGATAGCATTCGCGGCTCTCCGGTTGCAGCAGCGCGTCCTTCAGCCAGGACTTCGGGCTGTAGATGTCGAAGTCGGTTGGAACGACGTTGTAGTCGCCCGCCAGCACGACGGGATGACCGCTCTTGTAAAGAGATTCCGCGCGCGTGATCAGCCGCTCGAACCACTTCAGCTTGTAGTCGAACTTGGGACCGGGCTGCGGATTGCCGTTGGGCAGGTAGAGGCAGCCGACGACAATGCCGTCGACCGCCGCCTCGATGTAGCGGCTTTGCTCGTCGGCCGGATCGCCCGGAAGCCCGCGATGCGTTTCGATCGGATCCGTACCCCTGGCGAGAATGGCCACGCCATTCCACGAGCTTTGTCCGTGCCAGATCGCGCCGTATCCGGATTTGCGGATGTCCAGAATCGGGAAGCTGGTGTCGAGCGCCTTCAGCTCCTGCAGGCACACGACATCCGGTGATTCCTTCTCCAACCATTGCAGCAGATGCGGCAGGCGCGACTTGATGCCGTTGACGTTGAAGGTGGCGAGCTTCAATGGCCTCCCGGACTTTGCGGATCGGTTTGCACCTCGAGCTTTTCCCTTCGGATACTACCGAGGTTTGCCGTACGATTCCCCGCCAACCACCGGAACTCCAATGCCCAATCACCTATCGAGCTTCGCGAGCGCCGCGCGAATCTCTTTCACGCCATCGGGCCGCACCACTCGCGCCATCTCCAGCCCGCCGTCGAGGAACACCAGCGTCGGCCACAGTTTTACGCGAAAGGACCGTCCCAGCGGGCGCCCGCGCGCGTCGGCGATCTTGATGTGCCGCACGCCCGGGTGTTCGGCGAGCGCCGCTGAAATGAGCGGCTGCGCGGCACGGCAGTAGCCGCACCACGGGCTGCCGAATTCGATCACCGTCGGGCCTTCCAGCTTGTCGATCTCGTCGCGGGAGGGCTCTGCGGCAGCGTATTCCAGGTTCATTTACGCACTATCGAGTGGTCTTCTTGCCGCCGCAACCAATTCGCCGTACCTTAGCACCGCCCGGTTCCCGCCGAGGCTCCAACAATAAGGAGGATTCCATGCCGTCCCTCGACCAGCTCTGGATTCCCATCGTGCTCGCCGCCGTCCTGGTGTTCGTGATGAGCAGCCTCATCCACATGGTGTTCAAGTGGCACAACTCCGACTACCACGGGTTCTCGAACGAAGACGAAGTGCGCGCCGCGATCCGCAAGGCCAACCCCGCGCCGGGGGCGTACATCGTCCCCTACTGCGCCGATCCGAAGGAGATGGGCAAGCCCGAGGTGGTGAAGAAGTTCGAAGAAGGCCCGAACGCTTTCATCAACGTCATGAAACCGTGTACACCCAGCATGACCAAGCCATTGGTCCTTTGGTTCATTCTCGCCCTGGTCATCGCGCTCCTCTCCGGCTACCTCGCCTCGCGCACGGTGCCGGTTGGGGCGGGTTTCCTCGCCGTAGCGCGTGTGGTCAGCATCACGACCTTCATGGCCTATGCGGGCGGAAGCGTCGCAAACGCGATCTGGATGGGCAAGACGCAGAGCGCGACGGTGAAGGAAGTCCTCGACGCCTTCCTCTACGGACTGGTGACCGCGGGCGCCTTCGGGTGGCTCTGGCCGAAGGAATAGCCGAACGAACGCCGAAAAAAAAGGGGCGCCGAAGGGCGCCCCTTTTTTCACGTCTTTCGGCAATCAGTTCCGGAGGCTGTCCGGCACCTTCCCGCCGTTTTCCGCGAGCTTGCGCATCAACGCCTTGTACAGGGCGATGTTCTGCTCAATGGTGCCATCGTCGCCGACACGCACGTTGAGCTCGGTGGCCAGCTGCTTGCGCGCAGCGAGGCTGGAATCGAGGTCGAGGAGTTTCAGCAAGTCGACGATCGACTCGCGATAGTTACCGCCGCCGCCTTTCTTTGCGGCGAGCTGCGAGAGCACGGCATCGACGTCCACGTTCGAAATCGGGGTCGGCTTGGCGCCTTGCTGCGTCTGTGAAGGCGCGTACTGGGATTGCTGCTGTCCCGCCGGGGCTTGAGTGGGAGAGGCGTGGTGGCGGAGTTTTTCCAGGATCGAGCTGAAGATTCCCATGGGATATCCTTTAGGCAATAAACGGGGTGGCGAGGCCGAGCGGCCTGCAGGAATACTTTCCGCCAATGGGGACCGATTGGATGCAGGACGAATCCTACGTGGGGGTTTGCACCGTTCGCTACTGCCGGTAAGGGCTCCACTGCTTGCGCCCGTGGTCCGTGTCGTTGTCGTACGTGGCCTGGCGCCTGTGAACGATACTCGTCACGACGTCGAAGCGCCTCTTCGCCTCCGCGTCGATGAGGGCGCACGTGGCTGCCGGCGGTATTTCGCGCAACGTGCGCTCGAGCTCCTTCGCGCCGTCGAGGCTGATCTGGACATGGCCGCGCTCGTGCAGATCGAGGGTACGGAAGATGCTGTCCCATTCGTCCTGCGCTCCCCGCGAGCCCTCGTGGCGATTGGCCCAACGCGGCAGGCGTACCTTTGCGTCCGCTGATGCGCGCACCGTATCCACGGCGCACCCCTCGTCGGCCTTGCGCATC
>JBGOST010000428.1:0-2980 GCA_041476125.1 Usitatibacter sp.
ATACGTCGCCGGAGCCAAGGTCACGGGCCTCGATGCGCAGCGCGAGCTCGCGGTTTCGATCGGCGGCGCCACGCGCCAGGTTCGCGCGACGCGCATCCTCCTTGCCACCGGTGCGAGCGAGCGTCCCCTTCCGATCCCGGGCGCGACGCTGCCCGGCGTGATGATGGCGGGAGAAGCGCAGGCGACGTTGAAGACGACGGGCCGCGTCCCCCCGGGGAGGGTGGTGCTCGCCGGATCGGGTGCGCTCCTGTGGCAGCTCGCGAGGCAGCTGCTGGATGCCGGCGCAACCCTCGAGGCCATCCTCGACACGACGCCTCCGCGCAACCGCACGCGCGCCCTTCCCCATTTCTTCGGCTTCCTCTACTCCCCGTATTTCCGCCGCGGCGTGGGCTTGCTTCTCGCCGTGCGGCGCAAGGTGCCGATCTCCAAGGACGTGCGCGAGCTGGCCGCGGAGGGCGATGGCAAGCTCGAGCGGGTGACATACCGCGATGCCGAGGGCAAGAGCCGCTCGTTGCCCGCCGACACGCTCCTGCTGCACCGGGGCGTGATTCCCGACGTGACGCTGTCCCAGGCGGCGGGAATCGAGCACCGCTGGGACGAGGCGACGCTCTGCTGGATGCCCATCGTCGACGCGAGCGGCGCGACCTCGCTCGAGGGCGTCTGGATCGCGGGCGACGCGGCGCGCGTGATGGGCGGGCAGGCGGCGGCGTGGCAGGGCGTGCTGGCCGCGGTCGATATCCTGCAGGCGCTGTCGCCGGGACGTCGCGTGACCATGCAAAAGCTCGCGCGGACCGCCGTGGGCCAGTTCTCGCGCGGACGCAAGTTCCTCGACACGCTGTTCCGTCCCGCCCCGGACGGTTAAACTCCCGGGCTGCATGGACCTACCAACCAACAACTTCAAGCGGGCCATCGCCGCCGGCCGGCAGCAGGTCGGGCTCTGGGTGTCGCTCGCGAGCGCCTACAGCGCCGAGGTTGTCGCCGGCTCCGGCTTCGACTGGATCGTCATCGACACCGAGCATTCGCCCAACGAGGTGGATACGACGCTGGCGCAGCTCCAGGCGGTGGCGGCCTATCCCGTGGCGCCGATCGTGCGCCCCGCGTGGAACGACAAGGTGCTGATCAAACGCCACCTCGACATCGGCGCGCAGAACCTCCTCGTGCCGTACGTGCAGAACGAGGCCGAAGCCCTGGCGGCGGTGAGTGCCACACGGTTTCCGACGCAGGGCGTGCGCGGGGTGGCGGGCGTGACGCGGGCTTCGCGGTTCGGCCGCGTGACCGACTACGCCAAGCGCGCGCACGAGGAGCTTTGCCTGCTGGTGCAGATCGAGACGCGCGAGGGGCTCGACAACCTCGAGAAGATCGCGCGCGTCGATGGCATCGACGGGGTCTTCATCGGCCCGGCCGACCTCGCCGCGGGACTGGGCCACCTCGGCAACCAGGGGCATCCGGAAGTGCAGGCCGCGATCAAGGAGGCGATCGCGCGCATCAAGGCCTGCGGCAAGCCCGCGGGAATCCTCGCGGTCGACGAAGCCTCCGCGCGCCGCTACATGGAATGGGGCACCGTCTTCACCGCCGTCGGGCTCGACCTGATGATCCTCGCCCGCGAGAGCGAAAAGCTCGCCGCGAAATTCAAATAGAGAAAACCGGGGACAGACCCCTATTCCGCGGAGTTGACTCCGTCAACGGAAATGGGGTCTGTCCCCGGTTTTCTGACCGCGGCCGGCCCCTCCGTGAACCTATGGAGGGAACCGGCCGCTACGTCATCGGACCCGCCCAACGCCACGAGGCGTCCCTCGACTGGCATCGGCGGGCGGCAACCCGAAATCCTCGTTAGGCGGGCCGCGCACAGCCCGCGAAGTTGCCGGATGGCCCCGTAACGGGGCCAAGCCCTTACACCCACAACCATTCGCGCAACGCGAAGCGCGCCTCACTGCGGTACCACGCGAGCCTCGCCTGCCACTTCCACCTCAATCGCAACGCTTTCATCGCCGTCATTCCCTTGTTGTTCCGCGGTTGTCAAAGCACGAAGCCCGGAGGTCTCTCGACTCTCCGGGCTTCGCGGGGAATTCAGCGCGATGATCCTGGCTTTATTCCGTCGTTCTCCCGGAGAGGGCGCGATCCATTACGTCCAGGCCCTGGGCCTGCGCATGGCAGGACCCGGACGCCCAGAGCGCCTTGGTCGGTCGGTGGATGAATGTGTTTTTCATATCTCTTAAGAAAAACTCTCGGTGAGCCGTGATGACCGAATGCTGCCATGCAGCATTCGCCTCGTCAACCCCATCTATAATGGAATTCCACCGCGCGGAGATATCCCCATGTCGAAACGGTCGCTGTTCGCCCTGCTTGCCGCACCCATCGTCGCGTTCGCGGCGAGCTTCGCCCACGCGCAGTGGCCGGATCGCCCCGTCAAGTGGATCGTGCCGTTCGCGCCAGGGGGCGCCAACGACTTGATCGCGCGCGCCGCCGCGGAAGGCATTTCCAAGCGCCTCGGCCAGCCCGTGGTGATCGAGAACAAGCCGGGCGCGGGGGCAGCGATCGGCGCCGAATTCGTCGCCAAGGCCAAGCCCGACGGCTACACCTTCCTCATCGGCGCGGCCGGCGTCATCACCAACAGCATGATCCGCAAGGACATGCCCTATGCGGACAGCGACCTCGTTCCGGTGGGAATGATCGCAGTGGCGCCTTCGGTGATCGTCGTGCACCCGAGCATCCCCGTGACCAACATGAAGGAATTCGTCCTGTGGGCGAAGAACCAGGGCACGAACGGCGTCAACTGGTCGACCGCGGGCACCGCGAGCACGCCGCATTTCGTCGCCGAAATGCTCAAGCAGGCGGGCGTTTCCAACCTCAACGTGATTCCCTACAAGAGCGGCAGCGAGGGCGTGACCGCGGTCATCGCGAACAACGTCGCGGCGACTTCGGAAGCGAGCATCGTGGTGCTGCCGCAGATCAAGGCGGGCAAGCTGAAGGCGATCGCCAC
>JBGOST010000429.1:0-2971 GCA_041476125.1 Usitatibacter sp.
GCTCATCTTCGTCGCGGCGGTCACCGCATTCGCGGTTCCCCCGCGCACATGGGTGTTGTCGTGTTCGGCGATTACGAGCGCGGCCATCAGATCACCTTCGCCTCATTCTTGAGTTTTTCCACGAGCTCGGCCACGTCCTTCACCATCACGCCCGCCTTGCGCTTTCCGGGCTCGACGACTTTCAGCGTCTTCAGGCGCGGCGCGACGTCCACGCCGAGGGCCTCGGGCTTCACGACGTCGAGCGGCTTCTTCTTCGCCTTCATGATGTTGGGCAGCGTGGCGTAGCGCGGCGTATTCAAGCGCAAGTCGGCGGTGACGACCGCCGGAAGCTTGACCTCGACGGTCTCCAGCCCGCCGTCGATCTCGCGCGTGACGCGCGCGACGGCGCCCGCGCCCGCCTCGCCTGAGACAATCTCGACCTTGCTCGCGAAGGTGCCCTGCGGCCAGTCGAGGAGCGCGGCGAGCATCTGCCCGGTCTGGTTCGCGTCGTCGTCGATCGCCTGCTTGCCGAGGATCACCAATCCCGCGCCTTCCTTCGCCACCAGCGCCTTGAGCAGCTTGGCCACGGCGAGCGGCTGCAGCTCGACGTCGGTCTCGACGAGGATCGCGCGGTCAGCGCCCATGGCGAGCGCGGTGCGCAGCGTCTCCTGGCAGGCGGCCATACCCGCGGATACCGCGATCACCTCGGTGGCCTTGCCGCCCTCCTTGAGCTTGAGGGCCTCCTCGACGGCGATCTCGTCGAAGGGGTTCATGGACATCTTGACGTTGGCGAGCTCGATTCCGGTCTGGTCCGCTTTCACGCGAACCTTGACGTTGAAGTCGACCACGCGCTTCACGGGGACGAGGATTTTCATGGCGGGAAAGGCGATTCAAACGAGTGTTTGAATTGTAGCCCAACCGGGAGGTAGGGGACAGTCGCCTGTCCGACATTCCTATTCGAGCGGGGCGGCCCTCGGAACGCGCGACATGCGGCCCAGCGTGGCGAGGAACATCTGCCCGGCCAGCGCCACGACGAAGTACACCGCCATCAGCAGATCGATGCGATAAACGCCCAGGTGGGACGCGGCGATGGCCGCAGCCACCCCGGTGGTACCGACCTCCATGATGTCGATCAGCTGCGAGATCATGCCCCGCACTCTCGTCCAGATGGCCCTTCGAGCGCTATGCGAAAGCGCACAAAAGGGCGCGCTTCCCGGCTACATCCGCAACGCTAGAGGCCCCGCGCCCGATCCCGCAGCACGAACTTCTGGATCTTCCCGGTGGAGGTCTTCGGCAGCTCGCCGAAGACCACCGTGCGCGGCACCTTGAAGCGCGCGAGATGCTCGCGGCACCAGGCGAGGATGTCCTCGGCCGAGACCTCGCCGGCGCCGGGCTTGAGCACCACGAAGGCGCACGGCGTCTCGCCCCACTTCTCGTCGGGGCGCGCCACCACCGCCGCCTCCATCACCTTGGGGTGGCGATACAGGCACTCCTCGACCTCGAGGGACGAGATGTTCTCGCCCCCCGAAATGATGATGTCCTTGGAGCGGTCCTTCACCTCGATGTAGCCGTCGGGATGCCACACCGCCAGGTCGCCGGTGTGGTACCAGCCCTCGCGGAAAGCTTCGCCCGTGGCGCGCTCGTTCTTCAGGTAGCCCTTCATGATGGTGTTACCGCGCAGCATCACCTCCCCCAGCGTCGCGCCGTCGCGCGGCGCCGGCGCATGCGTCTCGGGATCGGCGACCTGCATGCCGTCGAGGGTGGCGTAACGCACGCCCTGGCGCGCCATCAGGACCGATCGCGCGTTCAGATCGAGGCTGTCCCATGCGTCCTGCCACGCGCACAGCGTCGCCGGACCGTAGCTCTCCGTGAGCCCGTAGAGGTGGGTCACGCGAAAGCCCATCGACTCCATCGCCTCGATGATCGCCGAAGGCGGGGCCGCCCCTCCGGTCGCCACTTCGACGCGATGGTCGAAGCGACGCTTCACGCTTTCCGGCGCGTGCACCAGCATGTTGAGCACGATCGGCGCGCCGCACAGGTGCGTCACGCGATGCTTCTCGATGGCGGGAAAGATGAGCGCGGGGTCGACCTTGCGCAGGCACACGTGCGTGCCGCCCGCCGCCGTCACCGCCCACGTGTAGGTCCAGCCGCTGCAGTGGAACATCGGCAGCGTCCAGAGGTAGACCGATCGCGGCGTGAGGCCGAAGGTGAGCGCGTTGCCCAAAGCGTTCAGGTACGCGCCGCGATGGTGGTAGACCACGCCCTTCGGGTCTCCCGTCGTGCCCGAGGTGTAGAGGAGTGCCAGCGAGTCCCATTCGTCGGCGGGCGCGCGCAGCTCGAAGGCGGGATCGCCCTGCGCGATCCACGCCTCGTAGTCGATCGCGCCCAGGCGCTCGCCGCCCACCCCTTCGTCGATGTCGACCACGAAGATGTCGCGCTTCACCTTCTTCAGCGCCGCGGACACGATCGGGGCGAACTCGCGGTCGGTCAGGAGCACCTTGGCCTCGCCATGCTCGAGGCAGAAGGCGATCGTGGCCGGGTCGAGCCGGTAGTTGAGCGCGTTCAGCACCGCGCCCAGCCCTGGGACGGCGTAGTGCGATTCGAGCAGCGCGGGAACGTTGGGCGCCATCACGGCGACGGTGTCGCCGCGGCGGATGCCGCGCGCGGCGAGAACCGAAGCGAGGCGCCGGCACCGTTGCTCGAACTCCTGGTAGGTGTAGCTCCGATCGCCGTGGATGACGGCGGCTTTCCCGGGGTAGACCTCGGCGGAACGTCGCAGGAACGCGACCGGCGTCAGCGGCGCGTAGTTCGCCGGGTTGCGATCGAGGCCGGCGCTGAAAGGGTGCTCGGAGGCGCTCACCCGCGCATCATGGCTTGCGCCGGCCGCGCAGCCAGGCCTCGAGCTCGCCCACGATGCCGCGGCGGAAGGCGAGCACGCAGACCACGAAAATGAATCCCTGGATGATGATCACCCACGCGCCAAGCTCGGAGA
>JBGOST010000430.1:0-2968 GCA_041476125.1 Usitatibacter sp.
AGACGAGCTTGCTCGCCGGAACGATCTGGGTGGCGTCGATGCGCGTCGTGCACGGGAAGAAGTCGGAGCGTGTCTTCACCGCCATCAC
The DNA here is from genome assembly GCA_041476125.1 of Usitatibacter sp. Lineage (GTDB taxonomy): Bacteria > Pseudomonadota > Gammaproteobacteria > Burkholderiales > Usitatibacteraceae > Usitatibacter. The sequence goes on from JBGOST010000430.1 coordinate 89, forward strand.
GATTTCCTCGAGCGAGGCGTTGCCCGCGCGCTCACCGAGGCCGTTGATCGTGCACTCGACCTGGCGCGCGCCGGCCATCACCGCCGCGAGCGAGTTGGCCACCGCCATGCCCAGGTCGTCGTGGCAGTGCGTCGACCAGACCGCCTTGTCGGCATTCGGGATGCGGCTCATCAACGCCTTGAACAGCCCGCCCCAGAGCTCCGGCACGCTGTAGCCGACGGTGTCGGGAACGTTGATGGTCTTCGCGCCCGCGGTGATCGCGGCCTCGAGGATGCGGCAGAGGAAATCGACGTCCGAGCGCACCGCGTCCTCGGGGGAGAACTCGACGTCGTCGGTATATTGGCGCGCCAGCTTCACCGCGCGCACCGCCGCCTCGACCACCTGGTCGGGCTCCATGCGCAGCTTGTGCTTCATGTGGATGGGGCTGGTCGCGATGAAGGTATGGATGCGCCCCGCGTTGGCGCCCTTCACGGCCTCGCCGGCGCGCTTCACGTCGTTGTCGTTGGCGCGGGCGAGCGAGCAGACGGTCGAATCCTTGACCGCCGCGCAAACCGCGCGGATCGCCTCGAAGTCTCCCGGGCTCGAGGCGGCGAAGCCCGCCTCGATCACGTCGACGCGCAGCCGCTCGAGCTGCTTGCCGATGCGTACCTTGTCGTCCTTGGTCATCGCCGCGCCGGGGCTCTGTTCGCCGTCGCGCATCGTGGTATCGAAAATGATCAGCTGGTCCTGCATGTTCGTTCTCCGGATTGCGGATGGACTCTACCCGCCCCGCGTTGACTGGGCGGACGTGGAAGGCACGAAAAAGGGGGAGTGTATTTAGCGCGCGAGGCGCAGCGGCAGGCCCAGCGCGAGCGCGCTGTGCCGGGGAAGGCGAAGAATCGAGAGGCCGCCGTTCATGGTTTCAATATAACACGGCCAATTTGGCCATGCCACCGCGGGGACAGAGCACATCCACCTTCGAGCTGTGGTCTGTCCCGCTTCTCGTGCAACAGCCGCTGTCAGGGTTGCTGCGGGGCGAGGTCCTTGCTGGAACTCGCGCCGTGGCGAAGCAGCACCTCGGCGATGTCGTGCGCCTCGTGCTCCTCGGCGATGTCGAGCGGGGTCATGCCCGAGGTGTCGTGGACGTTCGGATTGGCGCCCCCGGCGAGCAGCACCTCCACGGCTTCCTCGAACCCCATCTCGACCGCCATCGCGAGCGCGGTGGCGCCGTGGGAATCGCGCAGGTCGAGCGCGGCGCCGCGCGCGACGAGCAGCTCGATCGCCGGCAGGTTGTTCTCCTCGACCGCGAACATGAGCAGCGTGTGGCTTCCGGGCGACACGACGGTGTCCACCGGGGTGGTCGCAAGCATGCGCGCGAGCGCGGTGAGGTGCCCCTCCTCGATGGCGTCGCGAATGTGCTGGTACTGCTTCTGTGTCGCCTCGCTGCGCCAGCGCTGCACCAGCCACCCCACGTATCCGGACACCCCGTAGGCGAGCATCACGCCCCAGAGCACGTGCGAGGGCTCGAGCGAGATCAGCAACAGCGCCAGGACCAGCAGCAGCACGACCCAGAAGGGGACCGAGCGCCTGAGGTTGATGTCCTTGCCGCTGTAGAACTTCACGTTCGACACCATGGTGATGCCGGCGTAGACGGTGAGCGCGGCGGCGAACCACATCACCTCGCCGCCCCGTACCTGGTAGTCGTTGAACACCCAGATCATCCCGGCGACGAGGGCGGCGGCGGCCGGGCTGGGCAGCCCCTGGAACCAGCGCTTGTCGGCCACCGAGAGCTGCGTGTTGAACCGCGCGAGCCGCAGCGCGGCACCGACGCAATAAACGAACGCCGAGATCCACCCGATGCGGCCCATGTCGCGCAGCGCCCACTCGTACATCACCAGCGCGGGCGCGGCTCCGAAGGACACCATGTCCGCCAGGCTGTCGTACTCGGCGCCGAAGGCGGACTGCGTGCGGGTGAGGCGGGCGACGCGCCCGTCGAGGCTGTCGAGCACCATCGCGACGAAGATCCCCACCGCGGCCTTCTCGAAGTCGTGGTTCATCCCCTGCACGATCGCGTAGAACCCGGCGAAGAGGTTCAGCGTCGTGAAGATGTTGGGCAGGATGTAGATGCCGCGCCTGCGCGCCGGCTGCTCGCCGGGGGCCTTGGCGGCAGGTCTGTCGAGAGGCGTGGCCATCGCGGGTGCTACCTCGCTTGCGCGCCGGGCAGCTCGGCCAACACGGTGGCGGTCGCCTTCACCTTGTCGCCGATCGCCACGCGCGGCTTGGAGCCCGGCGGCAGGTAGACGTCCACGCGGGAGCCGAAGCGGATGAAGCCGTAGCGCTGGCCGCGCGCGAGCCTTTCCCCGGGCTTCACGTAGCAGAGGATGCGGCGGGCGATGAGCCCGGCCACCTGCACGCACGACATTTCGGCGCCCGAGTCCATGCGCAGCACGAGCGCGTTGCGCTCGTTGTCCAGCGAGGCCTTGTCGAACGAGGCGTTCACGAACAGGCCCTTGGAATACAGGACTTCCTGCACCGTCGCGTCCACCGGCGAGCGGTTGGAGTGGACGTTGAAGACGTTCATGAAGACGCTGATCTTGAGCGAGTCGCAGTTGCGATACGGGTCGCGCGCGTTGCCGACGATGAGAACACGCCCGTCCGCGGGGCACAGCACCAGGTTCTCGCCCTGCGGAATCTCGCGCGGCGGATCGCGGAAGAACTGCAGGATGAAGAAGTAGATGATCCAGAACGGGATCGACCACCACCCCCACCACCACGTCACCGCAACCACGACAATGAACGAGACCATGAGGAACGGCCAGCCTTCGCGGGCGATGATGGGGTGCGGGTAGTTGGCCATCGGTCAGTTTCTCGACGTGTCCACGAGCTTGTTCTTCTTGATCC
>JBGOST010000431.1:0-2968 GCA_041476125.1 Usitatibacter sp.
CAAGGGCTCACCCTTCAAGACGATCGCCTCGATGATGCTCGGGTTCGCCCTCGCGGCGGTGGGGATCGACACGGTGACCGGGCAGCTGCGCATGACCTTCGGGTTCGAGGCGCTGCTCAAGGGGTTCGATTTCCTCATCGCGGTGATCGGGCTCTTCGGCATCGGCGAGATCCTGCTCACGATCGAGGAGGGGCTGGAATTCAAGGGCGCGAGCGCCAAGCTCAACATGCGCGTGGTGATCGAGACCTGGAAGGAGCTGCCGCGCTACTGGAGGACCTCGATCCGCAGCTCGGTCGTCGGCTGCCTGATGGGAATCGTCCCCGGCGGGGCCACTCCCGCCTCGTTCATGAGCTACGGGCTGGCGAAGAAGATGTCGCGCGATGGAGAAAAGTTCGGCACCGGGATGGTCGAAGGCGTGGTCGCGCCCGAGACCGCGGCGCACGCCGCGGGAACCTCCGCGCTCCTGCCGATGATCACGCTCGGCGTCCCGGGCTCCCCCACGGCGGCGGTGCTGCTCGGCGGGCTTCTCATCTGGGGCCTGCAGCCGGGTCCGCTGCTCTTCGTCGAGAAGCCCGACTTCGTCTGGGGCCTCATCGCCTCGATGTACCTCGGCAACATCATGGGCCTCATCGTCGTGCTCACCTGCGTGCCGCTCTTCGCCGCCATCCTGCGCGTGCCGTTCTCCATCATCGCGCCGATAATCCTCGTGATCTGCGCCATCGGCGCCTACACCGTGCACAGCTCGATGTTCGACGTGTGGCTCATGCTGCTCTTCGGCGTCATGGGCTACGTCTTCAAGAAGCTCGATTACCCGCTCGCCCCGCTGGTGCTGGCGCTGGTGCTGGGCGACCGGGCCGAGGACTCCTTCCGCCAGTCGATGCTGATGTCCCAGGGCGACATGCGGATCTTCTACGCCAACGCGCTCGTGGGCTCGATCACCACGCTTTCGCTGCTCCTGCTCTTCTGGCCGCTGATCTCGAAGGGGATCGATCTCGCGCGCGGCAGGTTGAAGCGCAACTAGCGGGAGGAATCAATGGCCGTCATCGCGATGACGCAGGAAATGGCCTCCCTCGGCAAGGACGTGGCGCTCGGGGTCGCCGTCGCGCTGGGCCTGCAGCAGGTGCGCCACGAGGTCGGCGACGTGGTCGCGGGCCGCATGCACGTGAAGAAAAGCCTGATCCGGCGCATCCGCGAGGGCAAGGCGAGCAAGATCGAGAAGTGGTCCGCCGACGAGAAGACGATCTCGATCTTCACCGCCGAGGAGGTGTTCGACCTCGCGGTGAAGGGCAACGTGCTGATCCGCGGCTGGGGCGCGACACTCCTGCTGCGCTCCGTGCCGCACATCCCGTGCATCCGCGTGTGCGCGCCCCTCGAGCTGCGCGTGAAGCGCCTGATGGAGCGCCTCGAGACCGACGACGAGAACCTCGCGCGCCACGAGATCCAGATCGACGACCACGCGCGCGCCGCGCGCATGAGCGAGCATTTCAACGTGACGTGGGGAGATCCGACGCTCTACGACCTGACGCTCAACACCGAGCGCATCCCGATCCAGACGTGCGTGGACCAGGTGGCGGCCCTCGCGCGCAGCCGCGCTTTCCAGGAGACGCCGCAAACGCGCCAGCTCCTGTCGGACCTGGCGCTGCAGGCCCGGGCGCGCGCCGCGCTGAGATCGGACCCGCGCACGGCGGCGATCGACATCACGGTCGAAGTGGCCGCGGGCCGCATTCGCCTGCGCGGCATCGTCATGGACGACCGCGAGAAGGCGCTCGCGATAGAGGTGCTGCAATCGCTCACGGGCGTGGCGGGCATCGAGGACGAGCTGCGCACCATGGCGGGCGGACTCTACCGCTTTCCGTCCCAGCTCAAGGACTTCCCGTCCCGGCCGAAGGACTAGGAGAAAAGGCCGTGCCTAGATCTTCCCCGCGTGCTTGAGGCGCGAGAGCGTCTCGGCGGAGAGGTTCAGGTAGGAAGCGAGCTCCTTCTTGGGCACGCGCTCGGCAAGGTCGGAGTGCTTGCGCACGAAGCGGTGCACGCGGCCCGGCGCGTCCAGCAGGTGCAAGGTGATGGTGTGCGCCATGACTTCACTCATGAGGAACATGACCTCGTACTCGAAGTCCTCCTTGAGGTCCGGATGGCGGTCGAGATAGCTCGCCCATTGCGGCAGCGGCATCTTCGCCACCCGCGCCTTGGTGACCGCACGGATCGAGTAGGGCGCGGGCGCCCGCAGCTTCCACGCCGCGTAGCTCGTGTCCATGTCGTCCTCCTTGGCGAAGCGCAGGATCATCTCCTTGCCTTCGGGGCTGGCGACCACGCGCTTGAGGATCCCGTCGAGAACGAAGTACTGCTCCATCTCGTGAGCGCCCTGCGACAGGAGCACGTCGCCCTTGCGATAGTCGACGATGGCGAGTGCGGCCTCGAGCTCGTCGAAAGCCTTGGGCTTGAGGCGGCGCAGGACGATGTTCTGCCGCAGCCGCTCGCGGATTTCCGGGCGCTGCGGGTGGTTTGCCAGGAGAGTCATGGGGCGCGGGTCTGGGCCAAAATTGACCCGTATCAAGGTAGCCCCTTCGGGCCCTTTCATAACATTGTAGCCTGATGCAGTAAGTCCAAATTCCCCGTCGGCCGCGATTCCCCGGCCCACGGGCACTCCCGAGAGGAACACACATGGGTACCGTCATCGAACCCGCCGTCACCGGCGCTGCCGCAGCGCCGCCCACGCCCCAGGTGAGCAGTGGCCACGACGTTGCGCAACCGCAGGAAATGACCGACGGCTTTCACCTGATCATCGATGCCCTGAAGCTCAACGGCATCGACACGATTTTCGGTCTGCCGGGCATTCCGATCACCGACCTCACCCGCAAGGCGCAGGCCGCCGGCATGCGCGTGATTTCGTTTCGCCATGAGCAGAACGCCGGCTACGCCGCGTCGATCGCCGGCTTCCTGACGCAGAAGCCGGGCATCTGCCTGACCG
>JBGOST010000432.1:0-2962 GCA_041476125.1 Usitatibacter sp.
CACTCATCAGGCGGGAGGCGACCGCGGCGCGGCGATCCGCGGCGCGCACGAGGTGGCTCACCCAGAGGCCGTTCAGCGCATCGGTGGCGATCATCCCGGCGCTGAAGACCACGCCCAGCAACGCCGCGAACAGCCACCCCGCGAGGTTCGACCCGGTGATCGAGAACAGCACCGCCTGGCTGATGGTGTCGAAGGAGAGCGCGAAGGCCGCTCCCACCGCCGCGATGAGCATCGGGTGTTCGGCGCGCGTGAGGCGCTCGAGGAGCCGGCCGCGAAGGCCGACCGCGCGCACCATCTCGCCGCGCGGCGTGCGCACCACGGCGGCGAGATTCGCCGCGCCCAGCAAGGTGAGGAAGCCGATCGAGATCCAGGTGCCGGCATTCTCGAGCCACGCGGGCGCCTTCCACTCGATGGCGACCGTGGCCACGGCGACGGCCACCAGCGTGACGACGAGGCCGTGCCCGGCCGAGAAGAGCAATCCCGACCGGCGCGAGAGCGCGGGCCGGCGCGCGGCGTTGAAGCGCGTGAGGCCGTCGATCGCCGCGAGGTGGTCGGGATCCAGGCCGTGCTTCAGGCCGAGCAGGAAAACGACCGCGATCAGGGCGAGCCACTGGGTGGGCAGGGTTTCCATTTGTTCTCCGTGTATCGCTTCGCTACCGGGTGAGGAACAGCTCGTTCCACAACTTTTCCCAGCGCGGCGCCTCTTCCAGCACCGTCGCGGGCTCGATCAGCGTGAAGGGGAAATCGTTGAGGCTGCTCTTGACTTTGGTGCTCGCCGGCACGCGTCCCATGGACTCGAAGAGCTTCTGGCCTTCCGGCGACAATACGAAATCGGCGAACAGCAGCGCCGCATGCGGGTGCGGCGCGTGGCGCGCGAGGCCGATGCCTTGCGCTCGTGCGGCCACCGGCTGCACCGGGACGAAGTCGATGGGCGCGCCCTTGCGCTTCAACGACTCGATGTTGCTGTTGTACATCGTGAGGCCCACCGGGACTTCGCCGGCGGCGACGAGCTCGGCCAACAGCACGTGGCCCTTGCGCACGTCGGGCTTCATCGCCGAGAGCTTGCGGAAATAATCCATTCCCTTGTCGTTGCCCCACGCCTTGATGAGGGTTGCCATCCACTCCGAGTCGGTCGCCTCGAGGCCGATGCGCCCCTTCCAGCGCGGATCGAGGAAGCCCTCGTAGGTCGCGGGAATCTCGGACCGGCGCACCTTCTCGGTGTTGTAGCCGACCACGAAGTAGTTCATGCGATCGGGCATCCACTCGCGGTGCGGGGGAATCGCCCCCACGGGCAGATCGGAGATATATGGCGAGTGGAATTCGGCGAGCAGCTTCTCGCGCGACAGCATCTCCATCTCCGGGCCGTTGGTCTCCACCACGTCGACCGCGAAGCGCTTGCCCTGGGCCTCGGTCACGACGCGTTGCACGACCTTGTCGGAAAGTGCTCTCCACAGCTCGACCTTGAGGCCGTACTTCTTCTCGAAGGCCTCGGCGAGCGGCTTCGATTCGGTGGGCGCGAGCGAGGTGTAGAGGACGACCGTGCCCTCCTGCTTCGCCCTTTCCACCAGGCGAGCCTCGCGGTCGGCGCCGCGATAGCGATAGACTTCGTCATTCCTCGCGGGAGCCTGCGCGAGCGCGGCCGGAACCGCCAGCGCGAGGAGCAAGCCGTGGAGCGTTTTCATGGAGGGAGCCAAATTGACCGTCCGCGCCATTCTATGTTTAACTGCCCCGGCGAGCAATCAAATGGAACGATGTTCCGTATAACGGAACATTGCGCCGCAATGCCGACCAAGACCCGGACCACCACCACCCACTACCAGATCCAGAAGAAGCGCCGCGCCGAGTTCCTCGACGATTGGCGCAAGCATCGGCAAAGCGTCATCCGCGAAGAGGATGTGGTGCTGCAGCCCACCGCGCGCGGGATGCGGAGCGCCGTCTACATGGGCTGGGATGGCGATCGCCCCACCCGCTGCCTCGACGCGATGGCGCATGAGGTCGATCCGGGGAAGGTCACCACGATCCATCGCCATTCCTGGGACGCGATCCTCTTCATGGTCGACGGATCGGGCTGGACCGAAGTCGACGGCGTGCGCTACGACTGGAAGCCGTGGGACGCGATCCACATCCCCGCCTGGAGCTGGCATCGCCACGGCAACGACGGGAAGAAGCGCTCGCGCTTCATGAGCTATTCGTCGGAGCCCACGCTCTGGACCCTCGGCATGAGCCTCATCGAGGATCGCGGCCACGAGAAATACGCGGACCTGCCGCCCCGCCCCGCGTGCTCGGAGGCAATCGCGGGCGCCGATCCTTATGCGCGGCGCCTGCGCCGCCTCGCGCAGGAAACGAAGAAGCGCCGCTCGGGCCGCATCCACACGCCCTACGACGAGCAGGACCTCCTCGCCACCCCGCGCGGCACGCGCACCAAGTTCCTGAACGACCGCGCCATCGGCAACGAGGCCTCGGGCCTCACGCAAGTGATGATCCAGTTCGCGCCCGGGAAGACGCAATCGCTGCACCGCCATCCGGGCGAAGCCTGGCTCTACGTGGTCGAAGGCCACGGCCACAGCTTCCTCGGCACCGCGCCCGACCGCGGCGAGCACCACCGCTGGAAAAAGGGCGACCTCATCGTGGTCGACCACTTCCTCTGGCACCAGCACTTCAACGACGACCCGAAGAACCAATGCCGCCTGGTGCGCATCCACATGTTCGACTCGATCCTCGAGACGATGCGCGCGCTGATGGACCCGATGGTGCTGTTCGAGGAAGCGCAGGACACGCTCGTGTCGATGCAGGAGCTCTCGCAGATCCAGTGGCCGGAAGACCGGCGCCCGGAGAGCTGATGGACCGCGCCCGAAATGCGCTGCCGCCGGGCGTGCTCTCGATGCACGTCCTGCCCGCGGAGCACCACGACCGCGACTGGGACGCGATCATCGTTCCGCGCGAGGTGAAGGAGCGCCTCCTC
>JBGOST010000433.1:0-2958 GCA_041476125.1 Usitatibacter sp.
AGCAGCGCCACGGGCTTCGAGGCGGCGTGTGTCGGGTACTCGCTCACTTTTACGTCGAGCACCGTCGACAGGCCGCCGAGGCCCTGCGCGCCGATGCCGAGCGCGTTCACCTTCTCGTAGAGCTCGAGCCGCAGCTCCTCGGCGCGGTTCGACGCGCCGCGTGCCTTCAGCTCGTGGATGTTCATCGGCTCCATCATCGCCCACTTCGCCATCAGCATCGCCTTCTCGGGCGAGCCGCCGATGCCGAGCGACAGCAGCCCCGGCGGGCACCAGTCCGCGCCCATGGTCGGCACGATCGAGAGCACCCAGTCGACGATCGAGTCGCTCGGCAGGAGCATCGCGAACTTCGACTTGTTCTCCGAGCCACCGCCCTTGGCCGCGCAGATCACTTCCACCTTGTCGCCGGGAACGAGCTCGACGTGCGTCACCGCGGGCGTGTTGTCGCCGGTGCTCTTCCTCTTGCCGTCCGGATCGGCGAGCATCGAGGCGCGCAGCGGGTTGTCCTTGTCGGTGTAGGCGCGGCGCACGCCTTCGTTCACCAGCTCGGCCAGCGACAGCTTCGTGTCCCAGCGCACGTCCATGCCGACGCGAATGAAGGCGATCGCGATGCCGGTGTCCTGGCAGATCGGGCGGTGGCCCTCCGCGCACATGCGCGAGTTGATGAGGATCTGCGCCATCGCGTCCTTGGCCGCCGGGGATTCCTCGCGCTGGTACGCCGCATACAGGTCGCGGATGTAGTCGGCGGGGTGGTAGTAGCTGATGAACTGGAAGGCGTCGGCGACCGAGGCGACGAAGTCTTCCTGGCGAATCGTGGTCATGGGGCTTTCTTTCAGGCGGCGGAACGCGCGGCGGCGATCCGCGGAGTGATTTCTCGACGCAGAATTTTACCATTGCGGGTGCGCGGAAAATCTTTCGCGAGGTAAACGATTTTCGGGGCCTTGTAGGCGGCGAGGTGCTCTTTGCCGAACGCGAGGAGCTCGTCGGGCGTCACCGCGCTCCCCGGCTGCGCGATCACGTACGCGACCACGAGCCGCTTGTCGGCCCCCGCTTCCTCGGCGATGCACGCGCAGTCCGCCACCGCCGGGTGGCTCTTCATCACGCGCTCCACTTCGTAGGGCGAGACGCGATAGCCGAAGCTCTTGATGATGTCGTCCTTGCGGCCGAGGAACCAGAGGTAGCCGTCGGCGTCGTAGCGCGCGTAGTCCCCGGTGAAGAACCAGCCGTCATGGCGCAGCTTCGCGGTCTCCTCGGGGAGGTTCCAGTAGGAGAGGAAGAGGCCCGGGTCGCTCTCGGCGATGCAGATCATTCCCTCGTCGCCGGGCTTGGCCTCGGCGAGCGTCTCGGCGTCGAGCAGGCGCACGTCGTGGCCCGGCTGGGGAAAGCCCGCGCTTCCCGGGCGGATCGGGCGAAACTTGCTCTGCGAGAGGTAGTAGCTGAACTCGCTCATGCCCACCGCCTCGTAGATGTCGAGGCCGAAGCGCTCCTTCCAGAGCGCGAAGACTTCGTCCGACAGGTGCTCGCCGGCGCTCATGCAGTGGCGCAGCGTCGGCACGTCGGCCCGCGTGAACGCGGTCTTCTGCAGGATCTGCCGGTAGACGGTGGGCACGCCGATGAAGATCGTCGCGCCGTGCTTGGCGATCAAGCGCGGCCAGGTGGCGGCGTCGTTCCTTCCCTCGTGGGCGATCACGGTCTTGCCGCGGTACAACGGGTCCATGAGCGCGGAACCGAGCACGTAGGTCCAGTTGAACTTCCCCGAGTGCATGATGCGGTCCACAGGACCTGCCGAGGCTTCGGCCCCGGAGCCGTTGGCGAAATCGAACCAGTATTCGCCGGCCGGGGCGCGGCCAATGAGCGAGCGGTGCCCATGCAGCACGCCCTTGGGATATCCGGTGGTCCCCGAGGTGTAGACGAGATACGCGGGATCGCCGGGGCGCGTGCGCTCGGGAGGGGAGATCGGGGTCACGCCGGCAAGCGCGCGCTCGAGCTCGCGCCCGCCGAGGATCACGTGCCGCAGGTTGCCCGCACCTTCGAGCTGCGGCGCCATCGAGTCCCATGCGGGCGCGTCGATCACGATCGCGGTGGCGCCGGAGTCTTCCACCAGGTAGCGCACTTCCTCGGCCGTGAGGAGCGTGGACGTGGGCACGGCGATGGCGCCGCGCTTCATGGCGCCGAGGAAAGCGGTGGGATAGTCGATCGAATTGGGAAGGCGGACGAGCACGCGGTCGCCCGCGGCGACGCCGAGATCGCGCAGCAGCTGCGCGAAGCGGCTGGTTCGATCGGCGAGCTCGGCATAGGTGATCGAGCTGGTGCCGAGCGCGTCGTCCTCGACGATCATCGCCACGCGGCTTGCCACCGGCGTGCCGAGGTGGGCGTCGCTGCACGCCACGCCGATGTTGAGGAATTCCGGGACGTCCCACTTCCACGAAGGGAACGCAGCGAAGGACGCCATTCCTACAGGATGACTCCGTAAGGCCAGTTTTCGCGGACCACCTGCGCGGGGAGTTTCTTCAGCACCGAGATCGCGAACGCGGTGTCCTCGGCGCAAAGCGCGTGCAGCGCGTGCGCCTTCAGCAGCGTCTGCAGCGCCTTGCCGAACATCGGCGGGTCGAGCATCTCGCCTTCGAACTTGATGGCGCCGCCGAGGAGGGCGTCGGCCTCGATCGCCGCGGTGAGGATCGCGATCTTGGTCTTGATCTCCGAGGGCGAGGGCGTGAAGGCCACCTTGCACGGGTGGATGTGCGAAGGATGGATCACCTGCTTGCCGGAAAGACCCAGCGAGGCTTCCTCGAGCGCGTGCCTGTAGACCACGCGCGATTCCTCGTCGCCATGCAGGTCGAGCCAGCGGCGCACGTCGTCGGGCTCGACGAAGTCCTCGGGCATCGTCGACTGGCCGATGAGCGTCTCCACCGCGCCGATCACGCCCTTGCCGGCGATGCGCGCCTCGAAGAGGATGTCGTG
>JBGOST010000434.1:0-2951 GCA_041476125.1 Usitatibacter sp.
CCGAGGCCTACGAGCGCCACGGCATCCCTTACTACCCGAAGCTGCTCTGCGCGGTCCCCTTCACGCCCGCGACGGGCCCGCGCCTCCTCGCGGCGGACGGCGCCGCGCGGCAGGAGCTCGCGAGAGCGCTCCTCGAGCTCGCCGGCAACACCGAGGTTTCCTCGCTGCATGTCCTCTTTCCCGCCGAGGAGGACGCGGCGGCGCTGCGCGCCGCGGGGTTCCTCGAGCGAGCTGGCATCCAGTTTCACTGGCGCAACGCCGGGTATCGCGATTTCGACGACTTCCTCGGGGCGCTTTCGCACGACAAGCGCAAGAAGATCCGCCAGGAGCGGCGCCGCGTCCGCGATTCCGGCGTGGAGCTCACGCGCCTCACCGGTCGCGAGGCGACCGCGGCGCAATGGGATTTCTTCACCGCGTGCTACCGGCGAACCTACCGCGCGCATCGCTCGACTCCCTACCTCACGCGCGAGCTCTTCGGCATGCTCGCCGAGCGCATGCCCGAGCAGCTGCTCCTCGTGATCGCAGAGCGCGAAGGCAAGCCGATCGCCGCCGCGCTCGACCTCTTCGGGCGTTCGGCACTCTACGGTCGCTACTGGGGCTCGACCGAGTACGTGCCCGGCCTGCACTTCGAGGCGTGCTACTACCAGGCGATCGAGTTCTGCATCGAGCGCGGCATCGCGATCTTCGAAGGCGGAGCGCAGGGCGAGCACAAGCACGCCCGCGGTTTCCTTCCCGAAGCCACGCGCTCCTTCCATTGGCTGGCACACCCCGCCTTCAACCGCGCGGTCGACGAGTTCCTGGGCAAGGAAGGCACGCACATCGCCGCCTACGTCGACGAGCTCAACGAGCGCTCGCCCTTCCGGAAATAAGAGGGTCAGACTCCCATGAAAACCGGGGACAGACCCCTATTTCCGCAGAGTTGACTCCGTCAACGGAAATGGGGGTCTGTCCCCGGTTTTCATTTTATTTCCACGCGGCGGAGAATTGCTTCCAGTGCGGCGCGTCGGACGCGGCGAGGAAGGCGCGGAAGAGGTCGAGCTCCTTCGCGTAAGCAGGCGCATCGATGAAGCCGCGGATCAGCTGGAAGCGCTGGAACAGCAGGTAGGTGTTGGCGACGTCGGTCTCGCAATAGCTGCGGATGGCGTCGATCTCGCCGCGCTTGAACGCCGGCCACACCTGCGAGCCGTCCATGCCGAGCTTGCCCGGCAGCCCGCACAGCTGCGCGATCTCGTCGAGCGGCGCCCACGCGCGGTTCTGGAACCCGGCGAGCACGTCCATCAGGTCGAGGTGGCGCGTGTGGAAGCGGTTGAGGTAGTTGTTGTACTTGAACTCCTTGTCGTTCTCGCCCGTGTCCCAGTAGCAGCACCCCGGAATGCCGTGCATCAGCGCGCGATAGTGCAGCACCGGAAGGTCGAAGCCGCTGCCGTTCCAGGAGACGAGCTGCGGGGTGTATTTCTCCACGCCGTCGAAGAATCGCTTCACGATCTCGCGTTCGGGGTCCCGGGCGGAACCCAGCGACCAGACCTTCACGCCGTCGTTGCTTCGCAGCGCGCACGAGATCGCCACCACGCGCTGCACGTGCGGCGGCAGGAAATCGTTTCCCGTCGCCTGGCGCCGCCGCTGCGTGGCGAGCTCCACCACCGCGCTGTCGCTCACGCCGGGGTCGAGCTCCCAGAGCCGGCGCAGCCCCTCGGCGTCGGGAATGGTCTCGATGTCGAACACGAGGATCGGGGTCATGGCATCTAGGTCGGGAAGACTCCGGTGGAAAGATAGCGGTCGCCGCGATCGCACACGACGTGCACGATGACCGCCTCGCGAGCTTCGGCGCACACGCGCATCGCCGCCGCGAGCCCGCCGCCCGACGAGATGCCCGCGAAGATGCCTTCCTCGCGCGCAAGGCGCCGCGTCATCTCCTCGCTCTCCTCCTGCGTGACCTCCATCACGCGATCCACGCGCGAGCGCTCGAAGATCCTCGGCAGGTACTCCTGCGGCCATTTGCGAATGCCGGGCACCTGCGCGCCGGGCGCCGGTTGCACGCCGACGACCTGGATCGCGGGATTCTTCTCCTTGAAGAACCGCGAGCACCCCATGATCGTTCCGGTGGTGCCCATCGTCGCCACGAAATGCGTGATCGCGCCGCGGGTGTCGCGCCAGATCTCGGGCCCGGTCCCGGTGTAGTGGGCGAGCGGATTGTCGGGATTGGCGAACTGGTCGAGGATCAACCCCTCCCCCGCATCCCGCATGCGCTCGGCGGTGTCGCGCGCGAGCTCCATGCCGCCTTTCTCGGGTGTCAGGACGAACTGCGCGCCGAAGGCGGCCATCGTCTGCCGCCGCTCGACAGACAAGTGCTCGGGCATCACCAGCACCATGCGGTAGCCGCGCATCGCCGCCACCATCGCCAGCGCGATGCCGGTGTTGCCGCTGGTCGCCTCGATGAGGGTCGCGCCCGGCTGGATCAATCCGCGCCTCTCGGCCCCGACGATCATCGAGAGCGCGGGACGGTCCTTCACCGAGCCCGCCGGGTTGTTGCCCTCGAGCTTGGCCAGCAGGACGTTGGTCGACTTGCCCGGGATGCGCTGCAGGCGCACGAGCGGCGTGTTGCCGACGAATTGGTCGAGGGTGGCGTGCATGGAGGGGGCGCGAAAGAAAAGCCCCGCGCTCGGCGGGGCTTCCGTGCAGAGCGAAGAAGGAATACTACTTCTTCTCGTCGTCCTTCTTCTTGTCGGCGGCCTTCTTCTCGGCGGCGGCGGCCTTCTTCTCCGCGGCGGCCTTGTCGGCGGCAGCCTTCTTCTCGGCGGCGGCGGCCTTCTTCTCCGCAGCGGCCTTCTCGGCGGCGGCCTTCTTCTCCGCGGCGGCCTTCTCGGCCGCGGCCTTCTTCTCGGCAGCAGCGGCCTTCTTCTCCGCGGCGGCCTTCTCGGCCGCGGCCTTCTTCTCCGCGGCAGCCGTTCCGG
>JBGOST010000435.1:0-2932 GCA_041476125.1 Usitatibacter sp.
CGTCCACGGCCCAGTCGAGCATCGCCGCGCCATCGGCGATGTGGACGATGAGCGGATGATCGGCGGGACGACCCTTGAGCGCGAAGATCTTCGCCACCGCCGCGGGATCGGTCGCGTCCGCCCCCAGGCCGTAGACGGTCTCCGTGGGAAAGGCGATCGCTTCGCCGGCCGCGAGGCGCCGCGCGGCCTCGGCGACGCGGGTCAATGCGCCTCTTCCCAGTTGTCGCCCACGCCCGCGTCGACCACCAGCGGAACATCGAGCCTGGCTACACCGATCATGAGCTTCTCCACTTCCGGCTTCACGCGCGCGAGCTCGGCGCCGGGCACTTCCAGCACGAGCTCGTCGTGCACCTGCATGATGAGCTTGGTGGCGAGCTCCTCCTTCTCGATCCAACCCTGCACCGCGATCATCGCGAGCTTGATGAGGTCGGCCGCCGTTCCCTGCATCGGCGCGTTGATCGCCTGGCGCTCCGCGCCCTGCCGGCGCGCCTGGTTGCTCGAGCGGATGTCGGGAAGCCAGAGCCTGCGGCCGAACACGGTCTCGACGTAGCCGCGCTCCCTCGCCTCGTTGCGCGTGCGCTCCATGTATTGCGCGACGCCGGGATAGCGCGCGAAATACTTGTCCATGTAGCTCGCCGCGGCGGATCTCTCGATGGCGAGGTTCTGCGCGAGGCCGAAGGCGCTCATGCCGTAGATCAAGCCGAAGTTGATCACCTTCGCGTAGCGGCGCTGTTCGCTGGTGACCTGGCCCGAGGGCGTGTCGAAGACTTCCGACGCGGTGTGCCGGTGCACGTCTTCGCCGCGAGAGAATGCATCGACGAGGCCCTTGTCGCCGGACAGGTGCGCCATGATCCGCAGCTCGATCTGCGAGTAATCCGCCGAAACGATCTTCGATCCGGGCGGCGCCACGAACGCCTCGCGGATGCGCCGGCCCTCGGTGGTGCGCACCGGGATGTTCTGCAGGTTTGGATCGGTCGACGAAAGCCGCCCGGTCACCGCCACCGCCTGCGCATAGTTGGTGTGCACGCGCCCGGTCTTCGCGTTCACCATGCGCGGCAGCTTGTCGGTGTAGGTGCTCTTCAGCTTCGAGACGCCGCGGTGCTCGAGGAGCGCCTTGCAGATCGGATGGTCCTCGGCGAGCTTCTCGAGCACTTCCTCGTCTGTCGAGGGCGAGCCCGACGGCGTCTTCTTCACGACCTTGAGCTTCAAGCGCTCGAAGAGGATCTCGCAGAGCTGCTTCGGAGAGCCGAGATTGAATGGGCCGCCCGCGTACTCGTGCGCCTTGGTCTCGAGCTCGAGCATCTTCTGGCCCAGCTCGTGGCTCTGCACCGAGAGCAGGTTGGCGTCGATCAGCACGCCGTTCCTCTCCATCGTGAGGAGCACGCCGGCCACCGGGATCTCGATTTCCGAGTAGATGCGGTTCAGCTTCGCGTCCTTCTCGATGCGCGGCAGCAACGCGTGATGAAGCTGCAATGTCACGTCGGCATCCTCGGCCGAGTACGCCGTGGCGCGAGCGATGTCGACCTGGTCGAACGGAATCGACGCAGCGCCCTTGCCGGCGACGTCCACGTATTGCAGCAGCCCGGTGGCGCCGAGATAGCGCGTGGCGAGCGCGTCCATGTCGTGGCGCTCGTGGCTTTCGAGGACATATGACTGCAAGAGCGTGTCGTGCGCCACGCCGCGCAGGTCAAGGCCATGGTTCGCGAACACGTGCCGGTCGTACTTCGCGTTCTGCCCGACCTTGCGATGCCGCTCGCTCTCGAGCCAGGGTTTCAGGCGGGAGAGAACCGCGTCGATGGGCAGCTGCGCCGGCGCGGCCGCGTAGCGGTGCGTGAGCGGGATGTACGCCGCCTCGCCCGGGGATGCGCTGAACGAGATTCCAACGAGCTGCGCGGTCATCGGGTCGAGGCTCGTCGTCTCGGTATCGACGCAAGCGAGCGCCGCGCCCTCGAGCTTCGCGACCCAGCGTTCCAGCGCGGCCTCGTCGAGCACCGTGTCGTATCGGCGCGTGTCGACGAACGGCGTGACGTTGGCCACCGGCTCGGGCGTGGCGAGGAAAGCGAAGTTGCGGCCGGCCTGCTTCGGCGGCGGGGGCGCGGGCCTGGGCGCCGGCGCGGCGCCTGCCTCCGGCGCACCCTCCTTGTTGAGCAGCGCGTCGCGCAGCGTGCGGAAGCCGAAGCGGCCATAGAGCTCGGCGAGCTTCGCGTCGTCGGAGCCCTTGTCGACGAGGGATTCCATCTCGAAGGGCAACGCGACGTCGGTCTTCACCGTGAGGAGCTTGCGTCCGGTAGGCAGCCAATCGGCCACCTTGCGCAGGTTCTCTCCCACCACGCCCTTGATTTCGCCGGAATGCGCGATGACGCCTTCGAGCGAGCCGTACTGCTCGATCAGCTTGCACGCCGTCTTGGGACCCACCTTGTCCACGCCGGGAACATTGTCGACGGCATCTCCCATGAGCGCGAGGTAGTCGATGATGAGCTCGGGCGGGACGCCGAACTTGGCTTTCACGCCCGCGGGATCGAGGCGTTCGTTGGACATCGTGTTCACCCACAGCACCTTGCCGGTGACGAGCTGCGTGAGGTCCTTGTCGCCCGTGGAGATCACCGAATCCCAGCCGTGCTTCTCCGCGGCGTGCTTCACCAGCGTGCCGATCACGTCGTCGGCCTCGACGCCGTCGACCACGACGACGGGCCAGCCGAGCGCCTTGACCGTCTCCAGCAGCGGCTCGACCTGGGCGGCGAGGTCCTCGGGCATGGCCTGGCGCGTTGCCTTGTACTGCGGATAGATGTCGTCGCGGAACGTCTTTCCCTTGGGATCGAAGACCGCGGCGATATAATCGGAGGGAAAGTCCTGCTTGAGCTTGCGCAGCATGTTGATCACGCCGAGGATCGCGCCGGTGGGCTCGCCGCCGGGGCTGCGAAATTCCGGCAAG
>JBGOST010000436.1:0-2922 GCA_041476125.1 Usitatibacter sp.
AACGTCGAGGAAGCGGTGAGGAACGCCAAGGGCGGACAGGTGCAGTACCGCGCCGACAAGGCGGGGATCGTGCAATGCACGATCGGGCGCGCCTCCTTCGAGGTCGAAGCGCTCGCCGAAAACCTCGAGGCGCTCATCGGCGCCATCAACAAGGCGAAGCCCGCATCCACGAAGGGGATCTACCTGAAGAAGGTATCGGTCTCGAGCACGATGGGGGTGGGGATTCGCATCGATCAATCGAGCTTCGCCGGCGGGCAGGTGCCGGCGGCGCACTGAAGACTTTGGGCCTCGCTCACGCTTCACGGTGAGCGGGGGTTATCAAAGACCGTAGGTGTCCCATATGGGATTTAAACGAGGGAGAGCATCCCGAAGCCGACGCAGATAGCGCACCCAAGACAGGTTTTTCCCGCGGAAGCCTCGCGGGCGCTCCTGACGAGAGGTCGCTATGAACGCAAAGGAGATAGACCTTGAGTCTCAATCTTGAAGGCAAGAAGGAAGTCGTGGCGGAAGTGTCCGAGCGCCTGAAGAAGGCGCAGACGGTGGTGCTGGCGGAATATCGCGGCCTGCCCGTCGAGGACATCACCGTCCTGCGTGCGCAAGCGCGGTCTTCCGGCGTCTACCTTCGCGTGCTGAAGAACACCCTCGCGCGCCGCGCGGTCAAGGGGACTGCATTCGAGAAGCTCTCCGAGCAGATGGTCGGGCCTCTCGCGTACGGGATCTCCGATGACCCGGTGGCCGCGGCGAAGGTGCTCCACGCCTACGCGAAGGGCAACGACAAGCTCGTCATCAAGGGCGGAATGATGCCCAACTACCTGATGACGGCGAAGGAAGTCGGCAGCCTGGCCATGATGCCCAGCCGCGGGGAGCTTCTCTCCAAGCTGATGGGCACGATGCAGGCGCCGATCGCCAAGTTCGTCCAGACGCTGAACGAGGTGCCGGGCAAGTTCGTCCGCACCCTCGCCGCCGTGCGCGACCAGAAGGAGAAGGCGGCCGCCTGATCCCCACGAGCCCATCAATCGACTAATCCAGGAGCAAACGACATGGCAATCGCCAAGCAGGAAATTCTCGACGCGATCGGGAACATGAGCGTCCTCGAGCTCTCGCAGCTCATCAAGGACATGGAAGAGAAGTTCGGCGTCTCCGCCGCCGCCGCAGTCTCGGTCGCCGCCCCCGTGGCCGGTGGCGCGGGCGCCGGCGCGGCCGCCGCCGAGGAGAAGACGGAATTCACCGTGATGCTCCTCCAGGCGGGCGAGAACAAGGTGAACACCATCAAGGCGGTGCGCGAAGTGACGAGCCTGGGCCTGAAGGAGGCCAAGGACCTCGTCGACGGCGCGCCGAAGCCCATCAAGGAAGGCATCAACAAGGCGGACGCCGAGGCCATCAAGAAGAAGATGGAAGAGGCGGGTGCAAAGGTAGAGATCAAGTAAGCAGAAAGGCAGGGCAGCGGGGCGGTCGTTGGAGCGGACACTTCGTGCCGCTCAGCGACGCGTAGCAGAGAGCGAAGGGTCACAACCTTTCGCTTTCTGCCTCACCCGGTGCTTGAGGAGTTGAGCGGCACGAAGTGTCCGCTCGAACGATCGCCGAGATGCCAGATAAAAGCCCAAGTGGCTTTTATGTGTCTTCTGAGACGACTGCAGAAGGCTAGGTTTGGTCGGGCCGTGCGTTCCAGTACGGCTGTCCGCCAGCGGCTCGTAGGGGCGAGCCACCAGGCCATGAGTGCCAGTCGGGTGCATGCGGACCCGTGGATTGCCGCGGCCGTGATTCTGGAGCCCCTATGACCTACTCGTTCACCGAGAAGAAACGCATCCGCAAGAGCTTCGCCAAGCGCGCGGCCGTCCTGGATGTGCCCTTCCTCCTTGCCACCCAGATCGACTCGTACGCGGAGTTCCTCCAGGCCGAAGTGCCGGGAGACAACCGCCGCGAGATGGGCCTGCAGTCGGCCTTCACTTCGGTGTTCCCGATCTCCAGCCATTCGGGCAACGCGCGCCTCGAGTACGTGAGCTACGCGCTCGGCGAGCCCCCGTTCGACGTGGTCGAGTGCCAGCAGCGCGGCCTCACTTTCGCGAGCCCGCTGAGAGCGAAAGTGCGCCTCACCATCATGGACCGCGAGGCGAGCAAGCCCACGGTGAAGGAGGTGAAGGAGCAGGAGGTGTACATGGGCGAGATCCCGCTCATGACCCGCAACGGCTCCTTCATCATCAACGGCACCGAGCGCGTCATCGTCTCCCAGCTGCACCGCTCGCCGGGAGTCTTCTTCGAGCACGACCGCGGCAAGACGCACTCCTCGGGCAAGCTGCTGTTCTCGGCGCGCGTGATCCCGTATCGCGGCTCGTGGCTCGACTTCGAGTTCGACCCCAAGGACTACCTCTACTTCCGCGTCGACCGCCGCCGCAAGATGCCGGTCACGATCCTGCTGAAGGCGCTGGGCTACAAGTCCGAGCAGATCCTCGAGTACTTCTTCGCCTTCGACACGTTCCACTTCGCCAAGAAGGGCATCGAATTCGAAGTCGTGCCCGAGCGCATGCGCGGCGAGATCGCCAAGTTCGACATCGTCACGAAGGCCGGCAAGGTCATCGTGCAGAAGGACAAGCGCATCACGGTGAAGCACATCCGCGAGATGGAAACCGCGGGGATGAAGAAGCTCACCGTCGAGCCCGATTTCCTCATCGGCCGCACGCTCGCCAAGAACCTCGTCAACAAGGAGACGGGGGAAGTCGTCGCCAACGCGAACGACGAGATCACCGAGGCGCTGCTGAAGAAGATCCTCGACGCCGGCGTCGAGGAGATCAAGACGCTCTACACCAACGACCTCGACCAGGGCCCGTACATCTCGCAGACGCTGCGCGTGGACGAGACCACCGACGCGCTGAACGCGCAGGTCGCGATCTACCGCATGATGCGCCCCGGCGAGCCGCCCACCGA
>JBGOST010000437.1:0-2917 GCA_041476125.1 Usitatibacter sp.
CTTTATTTCTCGGCCTCGGGGTGTAGCTTAGCCTGGTAGAGCGCTACGTTCGGGACGTAGAGGCCGCTGGTTCGAATCCAGTCACCCCGACCAACTTCCCGCAGGAACTTCGCGTGGCTCGATGCCCTCGAGCGCGCGCTCAATCCACCGCGGCCGCGATGAGCAGCGCCAATGCGGTGCCGATCCCGGCGGGAACGCCGAAGCGCTCGAGCTTCGAGATCTCATCGCCGGGAACGAGCTCGACGGGAACCGGGGTGAGCTCCAGCACGCGATTCGTGGTCGAATCCTCGAGCATGCGGGTGAGGGAGTTCTTGCGCGCGGTGCTCATCACGATGTGGTCGCACCCAAGGCGC
Organism: Usitatibacter sp.; assembly: GCA_041476125.1. Classification (GTDB taxonomy): domain Bacteria; phylum Pseudomonadota; class Gammaproteobacteria; order Burkholderiales; family Usitatibacteraceae; genus Usitatibacter. Next base: position 354 of record JBGOST010000437.1, read on the forward strand.
TTCGCCTCCGCGGCGATGATCATCGCCCTGTCGCCCGTGCGGATGTGCGTGGAGTAGGGGATTTCGTGCCGATCGAGGAGCGCGCGCGCGGGCGCCAGCGCGATCTCCGAGCGCTCGCGGTGGAAATCGTCTCGCGTGCGCTGGCGCAGGAATTGCGCGATATGGCGCGAAAGCGGCGGCTGGACGTTGAGCAGGTGGATCTGCCTGGCCCGGTTGCCCAGGTACTCGTTGACCACATGCCGGATCGCAAACTCGGTGCTGCGTGAAGCGCCTATCGGGACCAGGACGATATTCATGGGGTTCCTCTCGCTGGAAGCAGTGGATCCGTGGGGTTGGAGGTGCCGGGCCGCGAGCATCGCCAGCCGCGCGGTGATTCGGGATTCGAGTCGGCGGTGGTTGTGCACGAAGCCCGCGAGGAGCACGCCGCCGATCACCACGACATGCAGGAGCACCGGCAGGAAGGACCTGCCGGCGATGGCATCGCGCACGTAGGGTTCGCTCACGATCATCTGGACCGCGGTCCAGGCGAGCACGCCGGCGCCGAAATAGACGATCACGGGGAAGCGTTCCACCCATTTGAGCAGCAACCCCGAGCCCCAGACGACGATCGGCACGCTGATCAGGAGTCCGAGCACCACCAGGACGTAGCTCCCGTGGGCCGCGCCCGCCACGGCCAGCACGTTGTCCACGCCCATGACAGCGTCCGCGATCACGATGGTGCGTATCGCGCTCCAGAAGCCGGCGACCTTGCCCACCCCGGCGCGTTGGTCGTTTGCGGCCTCATCCGGCAGAAGGAGCTTGAAGGCGATCCAGATGAGGACCGCGCCGCCGACAAAGAGCAGCCCCGGAATTTGCAGCAGCCAGACGACCACGAGGGTCATCAGGGCGCGAACGGCAACCGCACCCACCGTTCCCCATGCGATGGCGCGTCTCTGCAGGTGCGCGGGGATGTTTCGCGCGGCGAGCGCGATCACGATGGCGTTGTCGCCCGCGAGCATGAGGTCGATGACGACGATCGCGCCGAGTGCGGACAGGAACTGTGCGGAGAACAACTCCATGCGGAGCTCCATTGACCAGGCCGAGGTGCCCGACACCATCGTCGCGGCGCCGACCCTTCCTTGGGATCGCGAATCGCAATGGGCTCATTGCGTTTCGCAATGGCGCGGACCGGGAACTTGCCAGGTGCCGCAAGGTCGGTTAAAAGGTAACCACGTGTTCCGCTTCGGCGGGACGCTCCCTCAAAGGGGAGTAGCTTTAGCGGTCGCGTCGTCAACACGGGCCCTGGCCCCGGCGCGATCGGCAAATCGGGCGCACCGCCCGGTTCGTTAGCGAGACCTTTGGCTAACGAACCATTGGAGGCGGCAGATGTCCCGACCCCGTTTTCGCCGGTACTTCAGGCACGGTCTACTCCCTCAACTGATCGCCTTCGAGGCGTGCGTGCGCCTGGGCAGCGTCACGCGTGCCGCCGAGGAGCTGTCGCTCGCGCAGCCGACGGTCTCCGGCCTGATGCGCCGGCTCTCCGAGACGGTGGGCGAGCCGGTGCTGCGCGCCTGCGGCGGCGGCATGGAGGCGACCGAAGCCGGGCGCGATGTGGCGCTCCTCTGCGAGCAGGTTCTCGACTCGCTGGGTCGATTCGACGCGAGGCTCGGCCAACGGGCTGCGAGCAGGGTCGCCCCTCGCCCTGATGCGCCGCCGAGTCATGCGACGCGCTCCGCGATGACCACGTAGCGCATGCGCGTTCCAGGTTGCACCGCGTCGAACGGATAGCAGGTGATGAGGGTGAGCTGCGGCGAATCGGCGGGGTCGAGCAGCCGCGACTCGCCCTTGTCGACGATCGTGACCTCGCGCACGCGATAGCGGGCTGCGGGGCCGCGCGCGAGCTCGACGGTGATTTCGTCCTCGGGTGCCAGGTCGCGAAGGAACGCGAAGTGCGTGTCGCGATGCGCGACGATGACGGCGTTGCCCGCGCTGCCGGGTGCGGCCGTGCCGCCCACGTGCGCGGGGCCGAATGCGAGCGCGCGGGCGCTCGCGACATCGAGGATGTAGAGATCGATGCCGCGCGAGGGCACCTGCAATCGCGCGATCGGCCGCATGTCGGCCCAGGGCCACGGGCGGGGCGAGGTTCCGCCGTCCCGGGCCTGCGCCCATGCCGATGCGATGAGATGCTGCGCGAGGAGCGCCTTGGCGTGGATCCATCCGGCGGCCGCCACCTGCGATACACCCCCGATGACGAGCGCGATAACGACCGCGGTCAGCCACCGCGCGCGCGTCACGCCGACCTCCTCGCCGGAATCGTGCGCCCGGCTACGGCGACGATCCCGGCGGTTGCCAGAGCAAGGAGGCCCAGCAGGAACTGCAGCGCGGCGGGTGTGGCGGTCTGGTGGGGAATGTCACCCGTCCATCCGTTGGGCAAGCTCGACTTCACCGCGGCCGTCTTCAGGAGCTGCGGGTCTGCCGCGGCTTCGACATCGACCGCGACGAGGCTCGTGTACGGGCTCACGAGATGGTGTTCGAGCGCGACCTTCACGACCTGCGGGCGACTCGCGTCGACCTCGGCGCCGCGC
>JBGOST010000438.1:0-2914 GCA_041476125.1 Usitatibacter sp.
ATGTGGAACTACGTCGGCATCGTGCGCACCACCAAGCGCCTCGAGCGCGCGCGCCACCGCATCGACCTGCTGCAGGAGGAGATCCACGAGTTCTACGCCCACTTCCGCGTCTCCAACGACCTGATCGAGCTGCGCAACCTCGTGCTCACCGCCGAGCTCATCGTGCGCTCCGCGCTCGAGCGCAAGGAAAGCCGCGGGCTGCATTTCAGCCGCGACTATCCCGATACACTGGCGCAGGCGCGAGACACGGTTCTCACCCCATGAATCCGATCCCGGTCCTCACCCCAGACGAAGTGCGCGCGGTCGAAGAGCGCGCCGCGCGCAAGAGCGGCCCCTCGCTCATGGAGCGCGCCGGGCACGCGACCGCGCAGGCGGCGCGAAGGCTCGCGACCGACACCGGCGCCCCCATCCTCGTCGTCGCGGGGCCCGGCAACAACGGCGGCGACGCCTGGGTGGCCGCCGAGCAGCTGAGCGAAGGCTTTCATCGCGTCGTGGTGCTCGACGCCGCCGGGACCGCGCCCAAGGCGCCCGAGGCGAAGGCGGCGAAGAAGGCGATCGAGTCGCGGGGCGGGGACATCGTGCGCGACTGGCCGCAGGGCCTGCGCCCCGCCCTCGTCGTCGACGGGCTGCTCGGGCTGGGGCTCGCACGCGACGTCGAGCTCAAGTTCGCCGAGCTGATCGAGCGCATGAACGCGTGCGGCGCTCCGATCCTCGCGATCGACGTGCCCAGCGGGCTGGACAGCGACAACGGCGTCATCCGCGGCACCGCGGTGCGCGCGACACGAACGCTCACTTTCCTCGCGCACAAGGTCGGGCTGCACACCGCCGACGGCCTCGACTGCCGCGGCGAGCTCGAGCTCGACGACCTCGGCGCGGGGGACGAAGCGCTGCGCGAGGCGCGCGGATTCCTGCTTACGCCGGCGAGTGTCGCGCCATGGCTCGCCCCCCGCACGCGCAATTCGCACAAGGGGGATTTCGGATCGGTCGCGATCATCGGCGGCAATCGCGGCATGGTGGGCGCCGCGCTCCTCGCCGCGCGATCCGCGCTGTTGTGCGGCGCCGGCAAGGTTCGCGTGGGGCTGCTGGCATCGGATGCTCCCAGCGCCGACGTGGCGCATCCCGAGCTCATGCTGGGCTCCATCGACGACGCGATGACGTGCGACGTCATGGTCGCGGGACCGGGCGCGGGACAATCGCCGTCGGCGACCTCGGTGTCGATGTTCGAGCGCACCGTGCTCCCGGCGCTCATCGCGGCCAACAAGCCCCTGGTGCTCGACGCCGACGCCCTCAACGCCATCGCATTCAACGACACGCTGCGCCACGACCTCGTGCAGAAGCGCAAGGCCGCGACCCTCCTCACGCCGCACCCGGCGGAGGCCGCCCGCCTCCTCGGGCGCAAGACCGCGGAAGTACAGGCGCATCGCCTCGACAATGCGCTGGAGCTGGCGCAACGCCTGCGCGCCTACGTCGTGCTCAAGGGCGCGGGCAGCATCTGCGCTTTCCCCGACGGGCGCTGGTCCGTGAACACCACCGGCAATCCGGGCCTCGCCGCCGCGGGCAGCGGCGACGTGCTCGCCGGCATCGTGGGCGCCCTCCTCGCGCAGAAGCTCGACCCCGAGCGCGCGTTGCAATACGCCGTCTGCCTCCACGGCGCCGCCGCGGATTCGCTCGTCACTCGCGGCTTTGGCCCGGTCGGCCTCACCGCGAGCGAGATCGCCCTCGAAGCGCGCCGCATCATGAACCTGTGGACCGTAGAATCACGCCATGGCTGAACGCGAAGTGATGACGTATGACGTGGTGGTCGTGGGCGCCGGCCCCGCGGGGCTTGCGACGGCGATTCGGTTGAAGCAGCTCTGCGCGGAAAAGGGCAAGGACTTCGGCGTCTGCGTCGTCGAAAAGGGTTCCGAGGTCGGAGCGCACATCCTCTCCGGCGCGGTGATCGATCCGCGCGCCCTCACCGAGCTCTTTCCCGACTGGAAGGAAAAAGGCGCGCCGCTCAACCAGCCGGTGACCGAGGACCGCTTCATGTTCCTCACCGAGAAGGGATCGTTGCAGGTCCCCGAATGGATGCTGCCGGCCTGCTTCAAGAACCACGGCAACTACATTGCGAGCCTCGGCAACGTCTGTCGTTGGCTCGGGACGCAAGCCGAGGCCGCAGGCGTGGAGATCTACCCGGGATTCGCGGCGGCGCAGATTCTGTACACCGCCGAGGGCCGCGTACGCGGCGTGGCCACCGGCGACATGGGCATCGGCAAGAACGGCGAGAAGACCGCGCGCTACCAGCCGGGCATCGAGCTTCACGCCAAGTACACGATCTTCGCCGAGGGCTGCCGCGGGCACCTGGGCAAGCAGCTCGAGGCGCGATTCAAGCTGCGCGAGGGCGTCGCGCCCCAGGTCTACGGGATCGGGCTGAAGGAGCTCTGGGAAGTGAAGCCCGAAAAGCACCTCCCCGGGCTGGTGGTCCACACCGCCGGATGGCCGCTGGACAGCGATACCTACGGCGGCTCCTTCCTCTACCACCTCGAGAACAACCAGGTCGCCGTCGGGTTCGTCGTGGGGCTGGGCTATCGCAACCCCTACCTGTATCCGTTCGAGGAATTCCAGCGCTACAAGACGCATCCGGCGATCCGCGGCTTCTTCGAAGGGGGGCGGCGCATTTCGTACGGCGCGCGGGCGATCGCGGCGGGAGGCATCCAGTCGCTGCCGAAGCTCGTCTTTCCGGGCGGCGTGCTCGCCGGCGACGACGCGGGCTTTCTCAACGCGGCGCGGATCAAGGGCACGCACGCCGCGATCAAGTCCGGAATGCTCGCGGCGGAGTCGGCGTTCGCGGCGCTCGCCGCGGGACGCGAGGGCGACGAGCTCGCCGCCTACCCGCGCGCCTTCGAGGCGAGCTGGCTGCGCGAGGAGTTGCACC
>JBGOST010000439.1:0-2895 GCA_041476125.1 Usitatibacter sp.
AGATCCTGAAGGTGATGCCCGAGGTGCCCGTCGAGCTCGAGGTGGGCGATATCGTCATCTTCCATTGCAACGTGCTGCATGCCTCCGACGACAATCACTCCGGCGAATCGCGCATCGCGCTGCTGGGGTGCTACAACACGAAGCACAACGACCCGTACAAGTCAGCGCACGGTCACCCGGGCTACCACCCGCAGGAAAAGCTCCACGAGGAGATCACGGCGCAGGATCTCGACAACCTTCCGGACTTCACCTATCAGTGGAAGGGCTGACCCGGGACTCTTGCCGCTTGCGCCAGTACACCCCAGACCAGTCGATCGTGACGAGAGGCGAATCGATCGCGCGCTCGCCCCGGAAGTCGTCGATTGCCTTGCGGCACGGCGGGAAATCGCCGTAGTCGTCCACGATCACGAAGCCGCCCGGAACCACCTTGTCGTAGAGCGCCAGGAGCGCATCGCGCGTGGATTCGTACAGGTCGCCGTCCAGGCGCAACAGCGCGAGCGAGCGGATGGGCGCGGAGGGCAGCGTCTCGCTGAACCAGCCCTTGAGGAAGCGCACTTGCTCGTCGAGCAATCCGTAGCGGGCGAATAGCTCCTGCACCTCCTCGAGGGAAATCGCGAGGATGGGGACGGCGGACTTCGAAAAGTCGTAGCCCTGGTCTTCGGCATGGCTGGGCACGGGAATCCCCTCGAAGGAATCGGCCGCCCACACCACGCGATCGCGCATGTCGTAGGCCGCGAGGTAGCCGCGCATGAAGATCGCCGCGCCGCCGCGCCACACTCCGCATTCGGCGAGGTCGCCCGGTATGTTCTCCTCGCGAACGCGGTCGAGGCACTCCTCGATGTTGCGCATGCGCCGCACGCCGATCATCGAGTGGGTGTAGTCGCAGAAATTGCGAAAGCTGACGATTTTCTCGCGCCCGTCGGCGTTCTTCAGCGTAACCCTCCACCAGGGAGATCCGACCTCCCGGTCTGCGCTCAGCCTCGCGACCAGCTCCGGTTTCCGTGTCCTGATGTTGCGCAGCACCTCGGGGTCGATCTTCTGGCCGAGGGAGAGCGTCGTGAAGATGTAGAGCAGGCGGGCGTCGGTGTCGAGATAAAGCTCGTTCGTCACCGATTTCCGGAGAAGATCAAGGTACAGCCGCTGCGGCGCCATTACGCGGTGACGCGCGCCTCTCCCATCGCCTCGGTCATGCGCTCGACGGCCTTCCTGATGTTGTCCATCGACGTCGCGAACGAGATCCGCAGGTAGCCCTCGGCGCCGAACGCGGAGCCCGGCACCGCGGCGACCGCTTTCGCCTGCGCCAGCAGGTAATCGCACAGCGCGAGATCGGTCGCGGCGGTGATCCGCCCGGCCGCATGCAGCCGCCTAATCGCCTCGCGACAATCAGGAAACGAGTAGAAAGCGCCGGCCGGCGCAAGACACTTCACGCCGGGAATGCGGTTGAGCCCATCGGTGATCACCTTGGCGCGCTCCTTGAATGCCGCGACCATCGGGTCGATGCACGACTGGTCGCCGGTCAACGCGGCTTCGGCGGCGTACTGCGAGATCGAGGCCGGATTCGAAGTGCTATGGGACTGCACGTTCTCCATGGCAGATATGAGCTCTTCGGGGCCGCCGCAGTAACCGATGCGCCAGCCGGTCATCGAGTACGCCTTGGAGACGCCGTTCAGCACCACCGTCTGCGGATACAGCTCGGGGCACACGTTGAGGATGTTCACGAACTTCGACCCGTCGAGCAGGATGTGCTCGTACATGTCGTCGGTGGCGATGATGACGCGCGGATGCTGGCGCAGCACCTCGCCCAGGGCCTTGAGCTCCGCGGCGGTGTAGACCGCGCCCGTCGGGTTCGACGGGCTGTTGATCCAGATGAGCCGCGTCTTCGGCGTGATCGCGTTCTTCAGCTGCACCGCGGTCATCTTGAATCCCTGCTCGATCCCCGCGGGGACGAAGACCGGCTTCGCGTCGGCCATCATCGCCATGTCCGGATACGAGACCCAGAAGGGAGCGGGCACGATCGCCTCGTCGCCCGGATTGAGCAGCGCCATGCAGAGGTTGAACGAGCTCTGCTTGCCGCCGCAGGAGACGAGGATCTGTTTTTCGCCGTACTCCAGGCCGTTCTCGTTGTGGAACTTGGCGATGATCGCCTTCTTGAGCGACGGCGTGCCGCCCGCGGCGGTGTACTTGGTGAGCCCCTTGTTCATCGCCGCGATCGCCGCGTCCTTGATGAACTGCGGCGTATCGAAATCGGGCTCGCCGGCCCCCATCCCGATCACGTCCTTGCCCTCGGCCTTGAGCCGGGCCGCCTTGGCGGTGACGGCGAGGGTGGGGGAGGGCTTGATGGCCTTCAGGCGGGCGGCGACGAGCGACATGGACTCACTCCGGGGTTGGTAAAGGGGGTGCGAAGCCCCATTTTAACTTGCTAGAATCCTCTGTTTGCCTTGGCGAAAAAGATTTGATGGAAATCGTCACCTATCCCGGCAGCCCGTACAAGCTCCACCAGCTGTTCTCCCCCGCGGGCGACCAGCCGCAGGCGATCAAGAAGCTCGTCGAGGGGCTGAACGACGGCCTTTCGTACCAGACCCTCCTCGGCGTCACCGGATCGGGAAAAACTTACACGATGGCCAACGTCATCGCGCAGACCGGCCGCACCACGCTCGTCATCGCTCCCAACAAGACGCTCGCCGCCCAGCTCTATTCCGAGTTTCGCGAGTTCTTCCCCGAGAACGCCGTCGAGTATTTCGTCTCGTACTACGACTACTACCAGCCCGAGGCCTACGTTCCCTCCCGCGACCTCTACATCGAGAAGGATTCGTCGATCAACGAGCACATCGAGCAGATGCGGCTCTCGGCCACCAAGAGCCTCACCGAGCGCAGGGATACGGTGATCGTGGCGAC
>JBGOST010000440.1:0-2895 GCA_041476125.1 Usitatibacter sp.
AAGCCGTTCCGGCGCGTGGGCGAGGGATACATTCGCACCGCGCCGTGCCGCGAGGCGGAGTGCTCGCCCAACCGGCTGCGGTGGGGTGCGTTCGAGCCGCCGACGCAGGCGACGGACTTCCTCGCGGGCCTGGCCACGGTGGCCACTTGCGGGGACGCGAGCGCGCAGCGCGGCGTGGGCGTGCACGTGTACGCGGCCAACCGCTCCATGGAAGAGCGCCGCTTCTGCTACGACGCCGACGGCGAGCTGCTCATCGTTCCGCAGCACGGGGCGCTGCGGCTCGCGACCGAATTCGGAACGCTCATGGTCGCGCCCGGCGAGATCGCGGTCGTGCCGCGCGGGGTGCGCTTCCGCGCCGAGATCGAGGGCGACTGGGTGCGCGGCTACGTGTGCGAAAACTATGGCGCGCCGCTTCGCCTCCCGGAGCTGGGGCCCATCGGCTCCAACGGCCTCGCCGGCCCGCGCGATTTCCTCGCGCCGGTGGCGGCCTACGAGGATCGGGATGCGCCCACCGAGGTGATCGCCAAGTTCGCGGGGCACTTGTGGAGCGCGCAGCTCGACCACTCGCCGCTCGACGTGGCCGCATGGCACGGCAACTATTACCCCTACAAGTACGACCTCGCGCGCTTCAACGCGATGAACACGGTCAGCTTCGACCACCCCGATCCGTCGATCTTCACCGTGCTCACCTCGCCGTCGGACACGCCCGGGACCGCGAACGTCGATTTCGTGATCTTCCCGCCGCGCTGGATGGTTGCCGAGAAGACTTTCCGTCCGCCCTATTTCCACCGCAACGTGATGAGCGAGTTCATGGGGCTGGTGAAGGGCCTGTACGACGCGAAGCAGGGCGGGTTCGTGCCGGGAGGCGCGAGCCTGCACAACGCGATGAGCGCCCATGGGCCCGACCGCGCCTCGTACGAGAAGGCGATCGCGGGGGAGCTCAAGCCCCACTACCTCGGCGACACGCTCGCGTTCATGTTCGAGAGCCGTTACGTGTTCGAGCCGACCGCGCTCGCCCTCTCGCTGCCGACGCTCGATCGCGACTACGACAAGGCGTGGGACGGGTTCGAGAAGGGCACGAAGTGAAGCTCGCCTCGCTCAAGGGCCCCACGCGCGACGGCACCCTCGTCGTCGTGAACCGCGACCTCACGCGGGCGGTGAAGGCCGGCGCCATCGCCGCGACGATGCAGCAGGCACTCGAGAACTGGGACGAGGTCGCGGGCAAGCTCGGCGATGCCGCGGCGAGCCTCGAGTCGGGCAGCGAGCGCCACTCGTTCAATTTCAAGGAAGCGCTCGAGCGCGGCGAAGTCGCGGCACCGCTCCCGCGCGCTTATGAATGGCTCGACGGCTCGGCGTATCTCTCCCACGTCGAGCGCGTGCGGCGGGCTCGCAAGGACAAGGTGCCCGACAGTTTCTACAGCGATCCGCTGATGTACCAGGGAGGCGCGGGCCGCATGATGGGGGCCCGCGAACCGATCCGCGCGCTGTCCGAAGATTGGGGCATCGACCTCGAGGGAGAAGTCGTCGCGTTGGTGAGCGACGTGCCGATGGGCGCGACGACCGCGCAGGCGGCCGCGGCGGTGCGCCTCCTCACGCTCGTGAACGACGTCTCGTTCCGCCGCCTCATCCCCGCCGAGCTCGCCAAGGGATTCGGGTTCGTGAACGGCAAGGGAGCCAACGCGCTCGCCCCGGTCGCGGTCACGCCCGACGAGCTGGGCGAGCATTGGCGGGACGGCCGGATTCACCTGCGCCTCATCTGCGAGGTGAACGGCCTGAGGCTCGGCAATCCCGACGCCGGCGCCGATGCGACCTTCGGGCTCTTCGAGCTGATCGCGCACGCCGCGAAGACGCGCGAGCTCGCCGCCGGGACGATGATCGGCACCGGCACGATCTCCAATCACGACGCGGCAGCCGGCTACGCGTGCCTCATGGAAGCGCGGCTCGTCGAGCAGGTCGAGGCGGGAGAAGCGAAGACGCCGTTCCTGCGCTTCGGCGACGCGGTGAAGATCGAGATGCACGATGAGAAAGGCGCGAGCGTCTTCGGCGCGATCCAGCAAATGGTGGAGAAATATTCTCGGTGACCGGCGAAACCGACCATAAGCTCCGCGGCGACTACAGCCGCATGCGCCCCGACTACACGGTCGACCAGGATTGGGGCGCGTACACGGCGACCGAGCACGACCTGTGGCGCCGCCTCTACGCGCGGCAGGCGGCGTTGATCCCCAACTACGCGTGCGACGAATTCTCCGACACGCTCAAGGTGCTCAACTTCGGCGAGGGCATCCCGCGCTTCGACGCGATCAATGCGCGGCTCGGGCCCGCGACCCAGTGGCAACTTGTCGCGGTTCCCGGCCTCGTCCCCGACCTCGTCTTCTTCGACCACCTCGCCAACCGCCGCTTTCCGGTCACGGTCTGGTTGCGCGACCCGCAGGAATTCGACTACATCGTCGAGCCCGACGTCTTCCACGATTTCTTCGGCCACGTGCCGATGCTCTTCAACCCGGTGTTCGCCAACTACATGCAGGCCTACGGGCAGGGAGGCATCAAGGCGCACGCGCTGGGCGCGATCGAGATGCTCTCGCGACTGTACTGGTACACGGTGGAATTCGGCCTCATCGATACGCGGCGGGGATTGCGCACCTATGGCGCCGGCATCGTCTCGTCGGGCGGGGAGATCAGCTACTGCCTGGAGAGCCCCGACCCCAACCGGATCGGTTTCGACCTGCTGCGCATCATGCAGACCCGCTACAAGATCGACACTTTCCAGGAAACCTATTTCGTGATCCGCGACTTCGGCGAGCTCTTCGAGGCGACGGCGCCGGACTTCACTCCGTATTACGCATCATTGCGCGGCCGTGAGCCCTACGACGCCTCCGCGGTGCTGCCAACGGACCG
>JBGOST010000441.1:0-2871 GCA_041476125.1 Usitatibacter sp.
CGCGATGACGATGCAAGCGCGCACGACCTTCGCCAGCCGTCCCGGCGCGGCGAGCGAAGCCACACTCGTCATCCGCGCCGCCTCGGCGCAGAGCGCGAGAATAACTCCGGCCCACGGAACACCGACGCACATGCCCCACAACACGAGGCAGGCGCCGAGGAGCCCGCGCGGCGCGATCATGGCCGCAGCAGCTCCTCGGCGAGCCGGGCGGGATTCACGACACGGAAATTCTTCGCGTCGGATCCCATCGGCCCGGGATCGAGCGTCGTGGTGTCGGATTCATCGCGCACGATCCAGACGCGCAAGGGAATTCCCCGGCCACGCAGCTCGGCGACGAGCTTGCGGCGCGGCGCATCCCACGCGAGGAGCACGCAGAGGCCCCCGGAGATCCGCGCCGAGCCGAGGAGCGCGGCCTCGGCGAGCGATTCGAACGCGCCTTTCGACGGCGCCACCGTCGCGAGGACGCGCAAGAGGTCGATCGCGGCGCCGAGACCTCTTCCCTGGGTCAACGTATAGGCGCGGTTCTCGACGAACATCAGGTCGAGCAGGCTTTCGTTGGAGCGCGGCATCATCACGAGCGAGGCCGCCAGCGTGACGGCGGCCTCGAAATGCGCCGCATCCCCGGGGGGAAAGGTATCGAGCAGGAGCGCGTGCCGCACGAAGAACTCGTCCTGGTATTCCTTCACCACCAGCCGGCCGGTGCGCGCCCACGCCTTCCAGTGGATGCGCCGCGGAGTGTCGCCCGATCGATAGTCGCGCAGGCTCACGAACTCTTCGGCGTCGCCGATGCGCCCCGCGAACGCGACGCCGCCGGGCTGCAGCCGGCGCGACCCGCCGATCTGCAACGGCGCGACCGGATAAGTGCGCGGCATCACGAGGAGCGTTTCTCGCAGGCGCTGCTTCGCATTCGCCTTCATGAGGCCCAGGGGCTCGGTCCGGCCGATCATCACCGCTTCGAAGCGCAGCTCGCCGCGCCGCAGCGGCAGGCAGCGCAGTCGAACCTCACGCGTGCTTCCCGCGGGAAGGCCCGGCAGGATCGCGCGATCGATGCGCGCCCCGACCCTCAACCCCATGAGCGCGACCCAGCGGGGATAGCCCACCAGGCGATCGAAGAGGTTGCGGGTGCGGTCCTCGCGCACCTTGAAGCGCACGAACTCGCGGCTGTCGGGCCGCTTCGCGTCGAGCATCTCCTCGATGTGCAGCGAGTCGAACCCGGTGCTGCCGGTGTTTCTCAATGTGAGCGAGTAGTCGAACGCCACACCCGCGGTCGCCACGTTCGGCAGGGAGCGGGAAACTTTCGCCTTCAGCCCGAAGCGCCAGCTGGCGAGTGCCGCGGCGAGCAGGATCCCGAACGACAGCCCGAAGAGCTGGTAGATGAGGGAGTCCTTGGTGTTGAGGCCGAACACCGCCGAGGCGACGAGCAATGCCGCGACGAGCCAACCCGCGGGCGTGAGCTTGCGCCGCAGCGAGCGGTCGAAGCGGTACAGGTGCATGAACATCGGCGCGCCGATGCGCGCGACGGAAGCGGAGATCGCGGCGCGCATGGCGGCAAGTCAGGCGGGGACTGCGACCTCGCGCAGCGTCTCGCTCACCACGTCGGCGGCCTTGACGCCCGAGAACTGCGAGTGCGAATCGAGGGTGATGCGGTGGGCGAGCGCCGGCACGACGATCTCTTTCACGTGGTCGGGCGTGACGAAGTCCTCGCCGTCGAGGAGGGCGAGGGCTTGCGAGAGCCGCTGCAGCGCGATGGAGGCGCGCGGGCTCGCGCCCAGGCGGATCGTGCCGCGCCCTCGCGTCGCGCTCACGATATCGACGATGTAGCGGCGGATCGCCTCCGAGATGCGCACCTGCGACACCGCATGCCGAAGCCGCGTGATTTCCTCCAGGGATGCGACTGGCGTCAGCCTTTGCAGCGGATGCTCGACCCCTTGCGCGGACAGCATCGCAACTTCCTCCTCGGCGCTCACGTAACCCAGTCCGAAGCGCAGCGCGAAGCGGTCGAGCTGGGCTTCCGGAAGCGGGTAGGTGCCCGCCGATTCCACCGGGTTCTGTGTCGCGACCACGAAGAAAGGGTCGGGGAGCGTGCGCCGCACGCCTTCGGCCGTGACCTGCCCCTCGGCCATCGCCTCGAGCAGCGCGGATTGCGTGCGCGGGCTGGCGCGATTGATCTCGTCGGCGAGGAGGATGTTGCAGAAGATCGGCCCCTCGTGGAAGTGAAACGCCTGGTCGCGCGGATCGAAAGTGGAAACGCCGATGATGTCGGAGGGCAGGAGGTCGGCGGTGAACTGCACGCGCTTGAAGTTCGCCGCGATCGAGCGCGCGAGCGCGTTGGCGAGCGTGGTCTTCCCCGTGCCGGGCATGTCCTCGAGCAGCACGTGCCCCCCGGCCGCGAAGGAGGCGATCAGCCAGCGGATCGAGGTGGGCTGCCCGAGGATGACCTTGCCGAGGTTCGACTCCAGCGTGCGCAGCAGCTCTGAAGGTTGGCCCATCGTTTTTTTCTCCCTGGTACGCGGATCAACAATGCCACGGCCCTAAGGGCCGCGCCACACGCTCGCGAGCCAAGGCTGCTGCTCGCGCGGCAAGCCGGCCGGGCGGTAGTAATGCTCGAGCTCGACGAATCCCGCCTGCGACACCACGCGACGCCACGCCTCGAGGTCGTGATAGGCGCCGTAACGGCCGCGGTTCCATCCTTCCTCGTTGCTGCCGTGCGGATTGGAGCTGAAGAGGACGCCGCGCGGCTTTAGCGAGGCGCGCAGCTCGCCCAGCACGCGCGGCAGCTCCTGGCCGGGAACGTGGAAGAGCGCCGCGTTGGCGAAGATGCCGTCGAAGCGCCGCGCGGGAAGTTCGAGCGCGAGGAAGTCCTGCCGCCAC
>JBGOST010000442.1:0-2846 GCA_041476125.1 Usitatibacter sp.
AGGCCTTCCCCGGGACCTTCGAAACGATCGGGCGTCTCGAAGTGGCCAAAGTCAACATGCCGGTGGGCGTCCTCATCTGGGTCATGATCATTCCGATGCTCATGAAAGTGGATTTTCGGTCCCTGCACGAGGTGGCTCGGCATGTTCGAGGGATCGGCGTAACCCTTTTCGTGAACTGGGTCGTGAAGCCGCTGACGATGGCATTCCTCGCATGGCTCTTCATTCGCCACCTCTTTGCCCCGTGGCTGCCGGCCGCGCAAATCGACAGCTATATCGCCGGCCTCATCCTGCTGGCAGCCGCACCGTGCACTGCGATGGTTTTCGTTTGGAGCCGCCTCTCGAACGGTCATCCGCTATTCACGCTTTCGCAGGTCGCGTTGAACGACACGATCATGATTTTCGCCTTTGCGCCCATCGTGGGATTGCTGTTGGGCATTTCAAGCATCAAGGTGCCGTGGTCCACCCTGCTGCTTTCCGTGGCGCTCTACATCGTGATTCCGGTCATCATCGCGCAAGTGTTGCGGGCCGTATTGCTGGCCCGTGGCTCGTCCGCCTTCGACGCGGCGATGGCTCGGATCGGCCCATGGTCGATTGCCGCCCTGTTGGCGACACTCGTCCTGCTCTTCGGCTTCCAGGGCGAAGCGATACTCCAGCAGCCCCTGGTCATCGCTCTGCTGGCGGTTCCCATCCTCATCCAGGTGTTCTTCAACTCGGCGCTCGCGTATTTCCTCTGCCGGGCGCTGGGCGTGCAGCACACGGTCGCCTGTCCCGCCGCGTTGATCGGGGCCAGCAATTTCTTCGAGCTCGCGGTGGCCACCGCCATCAGCCTGTTCGGGGTGGAATCGGGAGCGGCCCTTGCGACAGTGGTCGGCGTGCTGATCGAGGTGCCCGCGATGCTTGTCGTTGTCCGCCTCGTGAACGAGTCGAGGCAATGGTATGAGCGGGGACGCGCAGTCAGGGTTTGCGCATCGCCCGATGCTGGAGTAGGTTAGCGATCGGGGGTGAACAGGACCCCCGGGATGTTTCCCTCCAAGACGGTGCCCCGTCCAATCCTGTAAGCGTTGCGCGCCAGGCGCGGGCACTGTCATTCAACCGACGTTGGATCAGCGCTTGCGTCGCTTCATGGCGCCACGTGTCGATGTCGTTTTTTCTATTGGAGGAAAGATGGACAAGATTTCTCTCGGTATCGCCGCCGCAGCCCTCGCGGCGGGCGCGAACGCGGAGGTGGTGAGTTTCGACACGGATCCGGTTGGGGCGGTGCCGAAGGGCTGGATCTCGGGAGTCACGGGGCGAGGCGCGCCGCGCTGGGCGGTGGAGGCCGATCGCACGGCGCCGAGCGCGCCCCACGTCCTGAAGCAATCCGGCAGCGGCGACTTTCCGTGGTGCGTGATGCGCGACAAGCCGCTCGCCGACGGCTTCGTCGAGGTGAAATTCAAGCCCTTGTCGGGGCGCGAAGACCAGGCGGGAGGCGTGATCTGGCGCTGGAAGGACGGCGACAACTACTACGTCGCGCGCGCCAACGCGCTCGAGAACAACGTGTCGCTCTACTACACCGAGAAGGGCAGCCGCAAGAGGATCAAGTACGTGAACGCGCCGGTGGCGGGGAATGCATGGCACACGCTGCGGGCGGAATTCCGCGCGCGGCACATTCGCATCCTGCTCGACGGCAAGGCGTACATCGACCTGGACGATTCTCGCATCGCGGGTCCGGGAGCAGTGGGCGTGTGGACCAAGGCGGATAGCGTCACGCTGTTCGACGACTTCGCCTACGGCCCATGACCCCGCCCGCGGTGCGCCGCCTGCTGGCCGCCAAGGGCGTTCGCGCCTTTGGCGACGGCTTCGTGAGCCTCCTGCTTCCGGTCTACCTGCTCGAGCTGGGTTTCAGCGCGCTCCAGGTCGGCGTCATCGCCACCGCGACGCTCCTCGGTTCGGGGCTCCTCACGCTCGTGGTCGGGTTGCACGCGTATCGCTTCCACTACCGCACGCTCCTCCTTGCCGCGACGGTCCTGATGGCCGGCACGGGCGTGGGTTTCGCGACGGTCACGGACTTCTGGCCGTTGCTGGTCATCGCGATCGTGGGGACGCTCAATCCCTCGAGCGGCGATGTGAGCGTGTTCCTCCCCCTCGAGCATGCCGTCCTGTCCCACGTGGTGAGCGACGCGCAGCGCACGGCCGTTTTCGCGCGCTACAGCTTGATGGGCTCGCTCGTCGCCGCGGCGGGTTCTCTCGCCGCGGGCCTCCCGGTGATGATCGCGAGCTCTTCGGCGTTTTCCCTCAAGACGGCGATCCAGGCGATGTTCGTCCTCTACGGCCTCCTCGGGGTTGCGACCGCGCTCATCTACCGCGGGTTGCCGCGACAACTTGAATCCGATGTGCTCGAGGCGCCCGCGCCGCTGCACCGCTCGAAGAAAGTCGTCTACGGCCTCGCCGCGCTCTTCAGCCTCGATGCCTTCGGCGGCGGCTTCGTCGTGCAGTCGATGGTGGCCCTCTGGCTCTACCAGCGGTTCGGGCTCTCGGTCGCGACCGCCGGGGTCATCTTCTTCTGGACCGGAATCCTCACCGCGTTTTCCTACCTCGTCGCGGTGCGCATCGCCAAGCGCATCGGCCTTGTGAACACGATGGTATTCACGCACTTGCCGGCGAACCTCTGCCTCGTCCTTGTTCCGTTCATGACCGACCTGTACCTGGTGGTCGCGCTCTTGCTGGTGAGAAGCGCGCTGTCGCAGATGGATGTGCCCACGCGCAGTTCGTATGTGATGGCGATCGTCACGCCCGAGGAGCGTCCAGCCGCCGCCAGCATCACCACGGTTCCGCGCAGTCTCGCGTCGGCCGCGAGTCCCTTCATG